>JAICQI010000043.1 GCA_025937955.1 Pyrinomonadaceae bacterium | reverse complement strand
GGCAATCTGGCAAACGTGAAGCGGCACGATTATCTCCCCTTCGGCGAAGAGTTATTCGCACCGGCAGGCGGCCGTACCTCCGGATGGGGTTACGTTAGCGGTGATGGTGTCCGCCAGCAGTTCACCGCCAAGGAACGTGATGTTGAAACAGGCTTGGATTATTTTGGGGCAAGATACTTTGGTAGCACTCAAGGCCGCTTTACTTCTCCTGATCCACTTTTGGAAAGCAGTAGGCTGGCTACTCCGCAGAGCTGGAATCGTTATACTTATGTATTGAACAATCCGCTCCGCTTAATTGATCCGGACGGTCTTATGGACACCGATCCCAACGAGGAACAGAAGAAACGGGAGCAGCAACAACAGCAACAAACCCAAGTTGTCGATCTCCGTAAAGATAAGCTCATTACCGCTGAAGTTAATAAAATACAAGCGACTGCCAAGCCGCTTGCTGAAGGTGAGACTCCCGTGTTATCGGACGTACGTGTCGTTGTTGGCGAAACATCTAGTGTTGACAATGGTACTGTCATTGACGGTTATGGAAATGAGGGGACTAATTTTACTGGTGTAGTCCGTCCAGTGGCTTATATCCCCTTGGACCAGAAGGGTAATATCATCGAAGGTAATGGTGTGGCTATACAGGAGAATGTTAGAGTAGTGAGTGGAGACACGCCACGCACGACCGACGAGCCAATGCCCACGCCCAAAGGTGGGGTCTTTATCGACACGCAACTACTAGCTTCCGGTAGACCGACTACCACCATTAAGCAGGCAGTCTTCGTGGGCCAGTTTCCGCGATCGGGTGGAGCTGCCACTACTGTGTTCAGAACCGCGATAAACGAAATAACAAAAAATGCTGACGCAAGGACGGTTTCGGTGAAGATCGGAACCACCCAAAAAGTAAGGTGAATTGGGTGACCATAGAGGTAAAGAAATGCTCAACATGAAGCTGCGTTTTGCCGTTTATGTACTTGTCATTATCTTTGGAGCTACGAGCTTCATCTATGCGCAAGAATCCGCCGTCGCAAACAAGGATGGAAATTTAGCAAGTAGGCAACTCGAAAACGTGCAGATTGAAAGACAGGGCATCGAGGCATTACTTACTGCTCTTTCTCTCTCTTACAATATTCCCATTGGTTTGGAAATGGCGCCACATGATGACGAGTTCACGACTTATACTCTTGATCTCAAGAAGGGACCTCTCACAGACTTACTAAACCAATTCGTCAGGCAGCATAACCAATACACTTGGGAAATCAAGGATGGCGCTGTCAATATTTTCCCAAAATCTAACTTTCGCGATTCTGTCCTGCATGAGCTGTTAAAGGTCCAAATCAGCAAGTTCTCGGTAAAGGAGAACACCGGTTGTTGGGCACTCGTGGATTCTTTGACCGACACTATCGAAGTCCAAAAAGTCTTGAAAACTCATGGGATTAGTCGCAGTGGGCTGAACTTTAGCGGTGGGTATTTCCCTCAACTTGGACGCCACTTTAAGCTTGATGTCTCAGACATGACGGTGAAGACAATACTCAACAAGGTGATAAAGGAGAGCCCAATCGCTAAGATCTGGCTTATTAAAAAGCATAGTCATGATCAGACGTTTGTTATCTGGATTAATGCACGACATGAAGAGTTCTCTACGAACCAAGCATCCCTACTCTGGACTTTCAAATGACTCTATTAGCATCAATTATCATTTTGGTCGCGGAGTTTCCTATACAAAACGATCCTGAAACCAGAAATCAAAGGAAACCGCCGCGGAATATGGTGTACGGGGTGATATTTGTTGAGTCAGCGGGTTTTGCTGCATTCGAATCAAGGCTTGATTTCGATCTGCGGGAGGGAAAGAAGCCTGGAAATCTCATCGTTAGGATCCCGGAAAATGTTGGTTGGAAGAAAGTCAACAGGCTTCCTTTGGAGACATAAGGCTTCCGGTGCGAATAGTGAATCAACGGCTTGCACACGAGGTTCCCACCCATTTTGGCTTCAACATTTTGTCCGGCTTTTTTCCAGCCTTGCAGCGCTGCTAAGCTTAGGAACAAATTGCAGTTGATGCTGTCTAAACTGCTCAGTGGCGATCTGTTTCTAAGCGATCACGATGAAAAGCATTTGCAACCTTCTAATCCTGTTTTTGACTGTTTCCTACTCAGTCAACGCGCAATCAACAGCGCCTGAAAAACCTCCAACTAAAAAGCCACCTGCAAACCAGGCTACGGCCGTTGCCGACCCTGAAAAGGAACGCCGCACATTAGCGCTTTCCACCTTAAATTCGTTGATTGCCGATGTGAGCCAATTCCGCGATCTCACGTTGCGCTCACGCTCGCAGGCTCGAGTCGCAGATGCGCTCTGGGCTTTTGATACCGAACAGGCGAAACGGCTTTTTCGCAGGGCATGGGATTCGGCCGAATCGGCCGATCATGACAACTTACAGCGCTCGCGATCGCCAACGCGCCAGAAAACCCACGCACCGGCGAGCGCCTACCAGATCCGTGAAGAAGTCCTGCGATTTATCGCTCGGCGTGACCGGGTGCTGGCCGACGAGCTTTTAGAAAAACTCAGGGACGAGGAAAAAACGGGCACGACGGATCCAGCGCGGAATTCGATCCTAAGATCCTGGGGAATGTCAGAAGCTACGCTGCAGAGGCTGGAACTTGCATCGAAGTTATTGAAAGAAGGCGACCTTCAACGTGCCGTACAAATCGCAGAGCCTGCCCTCGCAACTCCGAGCGCGGGCGCTATAGAGTTCCTTACGGTCCTACGAGAACGAAACGCATCCGAGGCCGATCGGCGCTAGGCAGCCATGCTTGCAAACGCCCCTGTCAATCCGCAGTCGGATGCGAACACAGTGTCATTATTGTCGTCGTATTTGTTCACGCCGCATTTGATTGTGGTCTTTAACCCGCAGGGTGCTCAGATGATTATTCAAACGGCAACAGTCACTGCCCCTGTAGACTCTTCGGAATTGCGAGCACGTTTCTTCCACACGGCCACACAGATTCTGATACGACCTATGCCGCAACCCGATCAGGACGTCAGCACGGCCGGGGTTGACGGCAAATATCTTCTGATCAAGCGGCTCCTGCCTTTATTTGATCGTTACGCGACAAAGGAAACAACCGATGCGATTCGAGCTCAATTCGAGGCGCTGGGCGCCATCGTCGCGGAAACGGTGCGGGAGAAAGACGTCAAAAAGACTCAGATAGGCATTACACAAGATGATGGAAGAAAAGAAAGAGAGCAGGCACTGCTGGATCAGATTGATCACGCCCGCACATCGGCAGAGCGCGACGATTTCTATGTTCAGCTAGCCTTGATGATTGCCGAAAAGGGTGAAACGCGAGCGCGGGATTTCGCGGATAAGATTGACGAGAGTGAATTGCGTAAAAGTGTGCGAGCTTTTATTGATGCCTCCCTGGTCATAAAGAGCATTACTAAAAACGACGCAACTCGGGCTTTGGAACTCGCGCGCACAGCCGAGTTGACCCACATTCTTAGAGTTTGGGTGCTGACGCAAGCAGCCAAATTGATCTTGAAAGACAACCGGGGCAAAGCCCTGAGTTTACTCGAAGAGGCCTTAGCCGAAGCCCGCCGGATCGATGGATCGGATCCCGACAGGCCGCGTGCGTTAATAGCGGTTGCCAATGGCCTCATGACGCCGGATAGTTCTCGCGCCCTGCAAGTAGTTGCGGAGGCTATACGAGCAGCAAACGCGGTTGACGGGTTTACGGGCGAAGATGGTCAGCTAAAGATTTCGTTCCGCGGGCGGGGACTCGCCTCTATCCAGGATCAGCCTGTTCCGGAGTTCGATGTCGCTGGAATCTTCGAATTGGTCGCCGCGGACGATTATTATGGCGCGATTGAGTTGGCGCGTGGTTTTCAGGCTGAGGCGCCGCGAGTTACTGCCATACTCGCAGTCTCACGTTCAGTGCTCGCAGCAAACAAGAAATGAAAGTTGATGGATGTCGGAAGAGCCTTCATCATAAACTAAACGCGCGGGACAAAGATGAAACTTGCGACTTTACCGCAGCAAACTACCTTATCAGGATCCGGAGGGCTTGTCGCACGAAGTATCTCACCGCACTGCCGTGCCGAGCCTCCCTCAGTAAACATCTGACTTGCATTCCCTCATCCCCGGCGTTAACATGCAGCCATAAATAGCAACAGTTTCGGCTTTTTCCTTAACCTTCATATTAATCATTGGGCGGAGGTTCAAAATGAAAAGCCTGAAGGATATTCTCGCGATTGTGGTGGGTATTATAGCCGCCATCGGCGCGATCTATTATTTCTACAAGTTTGTGACTTTCCCGGATCCTGCCGGAGGGCAAGCGTCGGGATGGATAGCGCTAGGCCTGGCTGTAGTAGCCTTTGTTTGTGGTCTGATATATTTCCTGGGCCACGTAAACAAAGAGGAAGAGATACATATAACTCAATAGCGCGCGGCTTTTTCTGGCGGCCAACTTCGACTGTGCGCCGCCGGATAAACGTGCGCCTGCTACCCCGACCCCAATTGGACGCCGTTTGTGCACAACCCAAAGCGGCTTTACGTGCGCAGACGGCGCTCGTTTTTGTAAAGTAAAGGAGAGACGCGACAGAAATGTTTCCACTCCTCATTGTGCTACTACAACAGCTTCGAGCCACGCAGCCGAACTTCTTTTTCCTGGTTACCCTGCTGTTGTTGATTGCCGGAGGCGTTGCCTGGTTGATCGCCGCCGTACTCGGTTTCGCCAGGTCGCCGGCCTTCGGACCGTCGGCTCGCTGGTTCTCGTACGCGGCGGTGTGCCTGATCATTTATCACCTTCACTTTTTGCTCTTCGGCGTGTTTGTCTTTCTGGGAATGAGTCAAAACTCAGTTGATCTCACCATGGCGCTCGGAGTCGGCGCATTTTTTAACCTGTTTGTTGTCCTGGGTGCTGTTTGTGCGATCATGGGTTTTTTCAGGATGACGAATCCCAGATAGATTATTTTGTTGATGAAAAGGAAACTGTTTATGTTCGCCGCGCTGATCGTCGTTGGAAGCGCGGCCTTTCTCTTTCTAGTTGCGTCGCCAAACGTTGCTACCAACAGTGCCAACGACCAATTCGTGCGGCAACGCGGTGGGCGCTTCTTTGTCGGACAGAAGCCCTTCCGATTTGTCGGCGCGAATGTGGCACTCATGTATCGCGACGAAGATCGCTCGAGCATGCCCGAGACGCTACGGCAGGCAGCGCAAGCGGGAATCAAAGTCGTGCGTGTTTGGGCGTTTGGTGAAGGCGGACCGAATGACGTCAGGCCGATGAAGGACTTTGACGACTGGCCGCGGCATCACTCCTTTAGACCGGCGCCCGGACAGTGGAACGAAGACGCTTTCGTGCATCTCGACAAAGTGATCGCCGAAGCGGCCAAGAACGACATCTACGTGCAACTGTGTTTGACTAACTGGTGGCGCGACACAGGCGGCGTGACGCAGTACTTGCGCTGGGTCGGCATCAACGATGCTGCGGACGACAGTTACCCTTTCGGCATCAATAACGAAAAGGCGATCCTCTTTTACTCAAACCCGGAAACGCGTCGCCTCTTTCGCGAGCATCTCGAAAAACTCGCCACGCGAAGAAATACGATCACCGGCGTTCTTTATCGTGACGATCCAACTATCTTCGGTTGGGAGTTGATGAATGAAGCACAGGTGATCACGGGACGTTGGGCTGAACGGCGTGCCTGGTTCGCCGAGATGAGTGCTTACCTGAAATCGCTGGATCCAAATCACATGATCACGCCCGGCGCCTGGGGTTATCGTTCGTCGTCTGAACGTCGCGAATGGCTCGCCGACCATGCGATCCCGACGATCGATTATTGTGACGTGCATAGTTATCCGCGCGACGATCACGACAGTTTTGTCGATTCGCCCACAGCATTGAAGGAGTTCATCGAAAATCGCGCTGCTGCGGCGTTCGCGATCAAAAAGCCGCTCGTGTTTGGCGAGTTTGGGATGGGAGTGGAAGGTTACAACGGTGCTTCGCAGGTCGAGTGGTACAAAGCATTTTTTGACGGCAACGCGCGAGCGGGTGCCGCCGGCGCGATGCTTTGGATTCTCACGCCCGACGCTCGCAGAGGTTACGGTGTAACTTATTCGACACCTCGCGACCAAAACTTATTGACCGAGATCGCGCGTGCGTCGCAAATGTTTGAGGCACTGCAAACAGCCGAACTGCCGCAGCACGTGCTCGACAGCGAAGAGCATTTTGTACCGCGGCAGTTTGCGTGGTCTCGTCCTGCCGGAGACGACGCAGGATTGCCGCAAATGACTGTCAGGGACGACAAGTCGATTCTTTATCAGTTCAGGCCACAGACGGCGAGCGCTGAGCGCTTCGAGAAGATTGGTGAAGGCGCGGGTTATATTTGGGGATCCGGATCGGGTTATGTCGAATACACCGTGCCCGAGCGCGAGGATCGCCGGAAGGTGAGTGAGATCATCGTTCGCGCGCACGTTCAGCCGGTTTTACCAATCGACGCTCCAACTGGTTTTGTTAAGACGCGCGTGACGCTTTTCGTCAATGGTTGGAATGGTGGCTCGCGTTTGATTCCGGTTGAGTCCGAAGGGCAGCCACTGATTCAGGAGTGGCGTCTGACAGGACTGTTCCTCCGCCTCCGCGCCATGCGCGGCTTACCCTTGAAGATCCGCTTCGCCGTCACCCCACAATCGGACTGGCTCTACGGCGTAAACATCTCAAACTGGCCCGAAGGCTACGACTCAAAAGACGCGAAGCCGGTTGAAGTTGAGTTAAGACACTAAGCCACAAAAGGCACAAAAAGCACAAAATGTATTCAGAAAGCTCTTTTGTGCCTTTTGTGCTTTTTTGTGGCTAATTTTTTGACTGGGTGACTATCGAGAGTGAGCTTGGATCTAATTGGTAAACTTTCGCTGAAGGTACAGCGTCGAGTTTCAATTCGACGATGGGTGTGGCGCGATCGTTAAGGGCGGTGATGATGGCGTCGTTGCTGAAGTAACGACGACCGCGCGCGATGATTACGAAGTCGCCCACCTCGAGGGGCTTCAAGGCTTCCGGATCGGACAATGATATGCAGACGAGATCCGGGCGTTGGGCACGTTCCGCATAGTAGCCTGCCAACGAGGGACTCTCGCTGGCGACACGTGCGCCGGGGCGCGCTCTAGCGGCGATTTCAGTGATTAGGTCACGCATGCTCGCATCGTAGAATTCATCGTGCGGGAAGTAATAACCGGCCCACTGTGTGCCGCCTCCAATAGAGTTTGTAAAGAGACGAAAATGTGGCGCGGCCTGAACCGCACTAATGACTGAACCGGCAATGACGATTACCGCCAACGCTGCGGGTGCGTAATTGAAACCGGCGATTCGACTTGCCAACCAACGCCCGGCCCATTGAATTCCCAGCGCACTGGTGATCAGCACCGCGGGTAATACGGTCGTGTAGTAACGCGTGAACTTCCCACCCGAAAAGCAGAAGGTCACCACCCACAACATGAACCAGAACAAAATGAAATAACGTCCATCACCGAGCCGGCGTCGAAACAGCAAAACCAGCCCCGCCAGAAATCCAAGCACAGTCAACAACGGAAGCTTGACCGCGGTGAAGACGAAGTAGAAGTAAACGGGTATGCCACGCAGCCAATCGCCCAAGCGCTGTGGGTAAAGTTGGTTCATGAACTCGTAACCGTCGTGACTGATACGCTTGCCGCCGGCAAACAAACCCATTTGCTGCCACGTCTCCGGAAGCAGAATTGTCGGGCTCAGGATCAGAAACACCAGCCCCATAATCGCGAAGAACACCAGCAGCCGTTTCTTCCCCAGGCGCCAGCGAGTCTCCGGCAGCTGCTGAAACATCCAGTAGTAACAAATGCTGATCGCGAAAAGATGCGGCACATACTTCGACGCCACCATCGCACCATACGAAGCGGCGGTGGCCCAGTAGTATTTATTCGGATTCTGGTCGGTGCTTTCGGCGACGCGCTGCCCGCGCAACCAGAACACATTCGCCAGCAGGAAGAAGAACAGCAGAAACGTGTCTTCCTTTGCAACGCGGCTAAAGCCGATGGCGGTCGGGTCGAAGGCCCACAACGCTGACGCGATCAGCGCCACTTCGACGCCAAACAATTCAGAAACAATCAGGAAGATAAGCAGCGTGCTCAACGCGCCAAAAATTGCGCCCGGCAATCGCAACGCAGTTTCGGGAGCGATGCGAGAACCCGGTCGTGAAGCAACAAACGAACTGTTGTTCCATTTCTCGGCAATGATGATGGTGGCGGCCTGAAGCGACTTCATCAGCATCGGATGCTCGCCGTTCGCGCCGGTTAGACCATTCGCGCGATAGTCGGCGACCGCGTTGAGCTTGTTGAGTTCGTCTTCGCTCAGACCTTCGGAACTCAAGCCCGTCGCACGGAAACCAAACCCAGCGAGGATCAAAACGACGAGGGCAGCGAATACGAGAGTCCTGCTATTGGATAAGACACCGCGACCGGCGAAGAGCTCGGGTCTCAACCCGGCGGTGATGATAACGTCAGCTCGTGCAGCCAAAATCTGCTTCCTCTCAGCAAAATGCAAAAGTTACCACGGATTAAGCGGATAAGAAAACGGATGAAGACGGATAAATCCGTTTTTCATCCACGTAATCTGTGGCTAAAATCTTTTCAATGGACCAGCCCCAACTGGCACGGAGACTCGGACTGTTTGACGCCACCATGATCGTCATGGGAGGCATCATCGGCTCCGGGATTTTCATGAACCCGCCGGTGGTAGCGCTTCAGGTTCATACTCCGTTTCTAATCCTTGGAGCGTGGGTCCTCGGCGGCTTGTTCGCACTTATCGCGGCGTTTATCTGGGCCGAGCTTGCGGCGCTCAGGCCTGACGTTGGCGGCCAATACGCCTACTTGCGAGAAGCGTTTCATCCCGGCCTGGCGTTTCTGTACGGGTGGGTTCTACTACTCGTGATTCAGACTGGTGGCATGGCTGCTGTCGCGGTCACCTTCGCACGTTACTTCGTCGAGTTAACTTATCTGCCGATCTCATCGCCGTACCTGGCCGCGCTCGTGCTCGCCATACTGACGATCATCAACTGTCTTGGTGTGCGCGCCGGTAGCACCGTTCAAAGTATCCTGATGGTGTTGAAGATTCTCGCGATTGCCATGTTAGTTGTGTGCGGGTTTGTCTTCGCCAGCCGGAGCGAGAATCCATCGGCACTGTTGGATAGATCACCATCAGTCGATCTCTTAACAGCATTCGGCGCCGCGCTGGTGCCGGTTATCTTTTCATATGGCGGCTGGCAAACAGCGACTTTCATTGCAGGTGAGATCAAAGAACCTCGCAAGAACCTGCCGCGCGGATTGATATTAGGAGTCACGGGCGTCGTTGTGCTCTATCTGGCGGCGAACGTCGTGTACGTGAGCGTGCTCGGAACGGCTGGGCTTGCGGCCTCTTCCGCGCCCGCATCTGACGTTATGCGTCGTGCGCTTGGGGACATGGGCGCCCGCATCATCGCCGCGGGGATCGCCATATCGACGGCGGGTTTCCTGAGTCAAAGCATGCTCACGGCGCCTCGAGTTTATTTCGCTATGGCAAAAGACGGATTGTTCTTTGACGTCGTAGGTATGGTTCATCCACGAACGCGAGCACCGGTTGTAGCTATCGCTTTGCAAGGACTGCTCGCGATTGTTATTGCTCTTCTCGGAACTTACGAGCGGATACTCAACTACGTTGTTTCAGTCGACACTATCTTCTTCGGCCTGACGGCGTGCTGTATTTTTGTATTCCGCAAACGAGAACCTGCGGGTGTTAATCGAGTCCCGGGCCATCCTGTGACGACCATCTTATTCATTGCGGTCTGCTGGCTGGTGGTGATCAATACCGTCTATCGTTATCCTGAAAACACTTTGATCGGAATCGCAATCCTGCTCGCAGGCATTCCGGCATATCTTTTTTGGCGCTGGAGGAGTAACAGATGACAGCGGCTCGCCAGATCATGAGCTCGTCGTACATGTATTGGGCCAAGACGAGCTCTACAGCAAAATTCAACCTGGCTACCAGTGGTGTGGGTAATCTGAAACTGAGCGAACTTCGTGTGTCACTCGACGATCTCGAGATCACACATGGCGGTTATGGTTACCAGCCGCTGGTACAGTCAATTGCCACGAGGTATCGAGTCGCGCCCGAAGCGGTGGTGACGGCTGCGGGAACCACGTTTGCCAATCACCTCGCGGTGGCAGCTCTGATTAAGCCCGGTGACGAGGTTTTATTCGAACACCCAGCATACGAGCCGATGCTTGCTGTAGTTCATTACCTCGGCGCGGAAGTAAAACGCTTCTCGCGCAGGTTTGAAAACGGCTTTGGTGTTGTGGCTGAGGAGATCGAGTCGCTCGTTACACCAAATACGCGTTTGATCGTATTGACTAATCTTCACAACCCCAGCAGCGTTTTGGTTGACGATTCGACGTTGAAACAGCTTGGTGAGATTGCACGACGCGTGGGCGCGCGCGTGCTGGTCAATGAAATTTACAAGGAAACGTTGTTTGAAGAGTCGCCCAATACCAGTTTCCATCTCGGTAACGAGTTTGTCGTAACCAGCAGCTTGACGAAAGCATTTGGATTGAGCGGGCTTCGCTGCGGCTGGATCTTTGCCGAACCCGAGCTCGCCAAACGCATGTGGCTGCTCAACGATCTTTTTGCGTCAACGCCGGTACATTCCGGCGAGCGGTTGAGCGTGATCGCCATGCAGCAGCTCGCCGAGATTGGAGCACGCGCGCAACAGTTACTCGATCGCAATCGCAAGTTGCTGAATGAGTTTCTCGATACGCGTGAGGATCTGGAAGTAGTAAGACCGGAATTCGGAACGGTGATGTTTCCACGCGTGCGTCACGGATCATCGGAGCAACTGTGTCGCTTATTGCGCGAGAAGTACGAGACGACAGTAGTCCCCGGCAGCTTCTTCGAAATGCCGGCGCACTTTCGGGTGGGGATTACGGCTGATACGGAGACGTTGGAAGAGGGACTTAGACGACTTGGGTTAGCGCTTGATGAGAGCCGCGGATGATCGCCGATTGAAAGAGCGGATTCAGTTCTTTTTAATATCCTTAACAAGAAGCCAGTCGCGCACTTGCTCGGCTGCTTCGATGCCGACGGCTTCGGTCGTGATTTTTACCGGCGTGCCGTTGGGCCAATTGTCTTTTTTCAACATCGGACCACCGACTGCTTTGTAATACACCTTGCCTTCAAATCTTTTTCGCCCGGTGCGCGGTTCAAAGACCTGCACATTAATATCAAGATCCGGCGAGTTCAGAATGATTGTGCCGCCCTGAAACTCATCGACGTCGAATTGCATCAGGACAACGATCGGTTCTGTCTCACTTTTCGCGCGCTTTACCGCGCGGTCGCGTTTGACGTCGCCGATCGAAGTCGCGGTAACGTTTTTGAAGTTATTGAGATGCTGAATAAACGTCGCGAAGATCGAGTCCTCACTCAAAAGGTGTTTCGACGACGGTTCCCGGCCTACCAGCAAAGACACTCTTTCCTTCAGTTCCCGGCCGGTGCTTTTCGGAGTCGTATCGGAATCAGCTTGCGGTGTGACTGGCGGTTGAGCGGGTTTTGGGGCGCGCCTGCCTGACTGGGCACTCGTCTGGGTGGCGAGCAACAACAGCAAGCTCGAAGCTGCAAGAAGGCCTTTTTTACGGCGTTTTCGCTGAAAGCCGGGGAGCATTTTCATGCGTTCTTCTCCAGCGGTGTTGACCTTAGAAGCGGGCCTAGTCTAAAGGGTTGCAACAGAGCTGTCGAACATTCGGCGGCTGCGGCTCGGTCAGGTATATCTGGACAGCCGCGCCCTTTCTCAACTGCTCGGCGTAAGCGGCAACGAGCTTCTGCTGTTCCTCCGCCAGCAAATACTGAAAGATCTGTACCTTGACCTCCGAAAACTCACCGTTAAATTTTGCTTTGTTCTTCTCGTAAAACGCCCGGACTTGTTCTTCGGAAGGAATCGACATCCTTCCTCTCACATTCTGATCAAGCAGTGCCTTCGGAGTGGTCTGGAGTCGTTTCGCCTCTTCCTCCAGCAGCATATCGTTGATCTTCAGGTCGAGCTCTCGTTTGCGAATCGCGTAGACTTGTTTTTGGACCTGGAAAATAAACGGCAACAGGCTCTGCTCGATGTCGAGCGACGTAATGTTGACGCCGTTGACGGTGGCGAACACACGCGCCAGATCCCCTTCGTTCGTTGGTGGCGTAACTTGCTGTTCGGTCACCGAAACCTGTGCTGCCACGCGCAGCGCATTTGCGAATTCCTTCGCACGCGCAGCCTGGCGCTCGCTTTTCAAGTGCGCGAGGATCTCGTTTTTAGCGCTCTTGTAGTCCCTTCCTCTGTCGGTTTTGTTCTCCTCGTAAAAAGCGCGTGCGTCCGCTTCTGTTGGCTCTTTGACTTTCGCGGTCAACTCTAGTTCGAGGAGCTTGGCGACGGTCAAGCCGCGTCTCTTTGCTTCGGCGTCGAGTACTGTTTTAGTAACCAGCTGATTTAGTGCCTGACTGCGTGCCGTGATGACTGATTCCTGCGCGATGCTGACCTGAGTTGTAGTATCGATGCTCAGATCTTTTTTTGTGATCTTGACGCCGTTGATGACTGCGAGCACATTAATCTCAGGTTTTTCTTCGCAGCCGCAGTCTGGTGTTATCTGCGCGAATACTACTGAGGCTATTATTAAAAGTAGCCACGGATTTACACGGATTTTCACGGTTAACTCTTCAAGACGCGAATTGCTTCACGGGCGTAGTAAGTCAGGATGATGTCAGCGCCGGCGCGTTTGATGCTGGTGAGTGTTTCCAACATCACGCGCTCCTCGTCGATCCATCCCTTTTGGCCCGCTGCTTTGATCATCGCGTACTCGCCGGAAACGTGATAGGCCGCAAGCGGAACATCAAATCGATCGCGAACCATTCGCAAGATGTCGAGATAAACAACTGCGGGTTTGACCATCAGGATGTCAGCGCCTTCTGAGTAGTCGAGCTCTGCTTCGCGCATGGCTTCACGTGCGTTTGGCGGATCCATCTGGTAGGCACGGCGATCGCCAAACTCCGGCGCGCTCTGCGCCGCTTCTCGAAATGGACCATAAAAGCCTGACGCGTACTTCACTGCGTACGCCATGATCGCCGTGTTCTCGAATCCTTCAGCGTCGAGTAGCTCGCGAATGGCGCCGACCTGACCGTCCATCATTGCTGAAGGCGCAACGATGTCGGCGCCCGCAGCGGCCTGGCTCAACGCGGTGCGCGCCAACAATTTGAGCGACTCGTCATTGATAACTTCAGCACCGCGAACCACACCGCAATGACCATGCGACGTGTATTCGCACAGGCACGTGTCAGCCATGACGACCATTTCCGGTGACGACTGCCGGATGGCGCGGATCGCTTGCTGCACAATCCCGTCTTCGGCGTATGCGCCCGACGCGAGTGGATCTTTGGATTCCGGCAGGCCAAAGAGGATGATGCTGCGAACCCCGAGATCATAAGCAGCAGCAACTTCTTTCGTTGTCTCGTCGATCGAGAGGTTGTAAACGCCCGGCATTGATGAGATTTCGCGACGCACACCCGTGCCCGGGCAGACAAACAGCGGCAGCACGAAATTTTCGGGCGCGAGGCGGGTCTCGCGCACGAGTGAACGAATCGCGTCAGTTCTACGAAGTCGACGAGGACGATGAATCATTAAATAACTCCTACCAGCGATGATACGCCGGATGGCCGGGTTTCACGGCCACGAAAGTTCCGCGACAGGTGGCACAAACCTTGTCATGCGTAATCAACTCGCCTTCAACAACCGCTCGATCTTCTGTTGACTCGACGACGCGCGCCACGAGCTTTACGGGCTGGTCAGTTGGCGTCGGGCGCAGGAGCTTGATCGAATACTCAGCGGTGACTGTGCACGGCGGCTTGTCTGCGCCACTCTCTTTCATCAGGTGCCATGCTGCCGACCAGTTGCAGTGACAGTCGAGCAGCGTGCCGATAATGCCGCCGCTTAACATCCCCTGAAACGCTTCGTACTCCTGGCTCGGCTGCCATTCGGCAACCACCTCATCGCCGTCCGCAAAGCTGCGTACGTGCAAGCCCTTCGGATTCGCCGGCCCACATCCAAAACAGGCGAGGTTCGGCGCGTACGTCTCTTGAATACTCTTCATGGTTTAGCGTGTATCGCGCGCAACTGCCGGCGCAGCTTGAACCGCTGGATCTTGCCCGTCGCCGTGTAGGGCAGCTCGGTCACGAATACGTACCGGCGCGGTTGTTTGAAGCGCGGCAGCGATTGACTCAACAGTTTACGCAACTCCTGCTCAAGTTGTTCTGAGTCGGATTCTACCTCCTGCTTCACAACAAACGCACACGCGCAGGGAAGTTGATCGGAGTCAAAATCTTCTACCACCGCCGCCCGCGCGACGCCCGGGTGCCGCAACAACGCGCCTTCGACCTCAACCGGAGAAACCCACTGCCCACTCGACTTGAAACAGTCGTCACTGCGACCCATGTGAAACCAGAACCCATCTTCATCGCACCGGTACAGATCTCCGGTGCGAACCCAGCCATCGACAAACGTTTGCGCTGTAACTTCGGGGTTCTCCCAATAACCACGCGCTGCGCTATCACCTTTGATCCATAGATCGCCTTCGACACCCTCAGGTGTAGGCTCACCGTGTTCGTCCAGCAGTCGTGCCTCGTAACCCTTGAGCAACCGGCCACTGCTGCCATAACGAACATCGTTTTCATGGTTCGACAT
>JAICQI010000033.1 GCA_025937955.1 Pyrinomonadaceae bacterium | reverse complement strand
GTTTGATTTACGCCCTCCGCGGAAGCGTTAGCAATAACGTGAACAGAACTATGCGGTCGACGGAATCGTTGATCGAGATGTCAGGAATTCCACAATCGAAAAGGAGCCACTATGCGAATTAGTTGGGTTGTATTGATACTCTTTCTAATGGCATTTCCTTCCGTTGTCTTCCCACAAACGAACACAGCTACTGCAGAAGAAGCTGGCATACGACAAACCGCATTGGATTACATCGAAGGTTGGTATGAAGGAAACGCAGAGCGCATGGAACGTGCGCTACATCCGGAATTGGCAAAACGAATTGTTCGTACCAACCCACAAAACAATCAAAGCCGGCTTGATCAGATGAGTGCGATGACGCTTGTTCTGGGAACACGAAGAGGAGGCGGTAAAGACACAGCGAAAGAGCGACAGCAGAAGGATGTCACCGTGCTCGACATCTACCAAAATGCTGCGAGCGCTAAGATTGTCGCTTCAGATTGGATTGACTACTTGCACCTGGCGAAATTCAATGGCCGGTGGGTAATCGTCAATGTACTGTGGGAGCTAAAGCCCAACCTAAACAGGTAAATTCCGCACAGGGCCACAGAGCGAGGCTCGAAGAAAATACTCACCGCTTGAAGTGAAAATTTTGGGAGTGTTGGCAACGACTAACTGTAGAAGCCGAAGAGTAGTGCGCTCGATGTAAAGAACTTAGACAGCTTAGTTCTGATTCAGAACCGAATTTGGTCCACTAATCTTCCAAGAGGTCTTTTAGTTTTTGAAAAAACTGCGACCTGCTAAGACCCGACAGTTTGATCGCAATTTCCCTGTTGCCGTTTGTATATTCGAGCAGCGCCCGAAAATAGTTGGATTGAGCGCGATTAACCACATCGCGCCATGAATCTGTTGCCGGGTCGAACGGTAGTACATTTTGGCGAGAGCTGACCTTCTTCGTCTGAACCGATTCCTGCAACACCAATGAACTAATAAGACCGGACGAGTCCGCATAGGCGGCGGCCTTCCGGACGACTCCACGCAATTCCCTTATATTACCGGGCCAATCATAGTGAAACAGATAGTCGAGACCGCCCACCGGAAGTCTGTGATCGGTCTTGTATTCATCGTTGTACTCTTCTATGAAATGGTCCACCAACGTAGGTATGTCAGCTTTACGGTAACGCAAGGCCGGTAAATTCAGGCGAAAACCACGAATTCGCTCAAAAAGATCGCGACGAAACTTTCCTTCTTCACAGGCTTCACCCAGGTCACGATTGGTCGCGAGGACTATTCGAGCCTTGACCTCCTCGTAATCATTAGAGCCTACCCGTCTTATCACGCGCTCTTCCAGCACGCGTAACAACTTTGCCTGTGACTGCAGATCCAGTTCGCCAATTTCGTCTAGAAACACGGTTCCGTCTCCCGCCGCGGCAATCAAGCCCGTCCGGGCTTTGTCCGCGCCGGTGAATGCCCCTTTTGCATGACCGAATAGTTCACTGCTGAGCAGATCGAGTTGAATCTCAGGACAGTTAATAGGGAGGTAGGTTTTAGGTCGACCACTTCGTTCATGAAGCTCACGTGCCACCAGTTCTTTGCCCGTTCCGGTTTCGCCAAGTATGAGAACGGGATCGGAAAGGGGCGCGAGCGTGGCGATATTTGCGTACAACTCACGCATCTGTGTGGAACCGCCGTAAATTCGACCATAACGAGACGGTTTAACCAGTCCGTTTTGAATCATGCGGCCGAGCAAGCGTTCGGTTACGTGCTCCGCGTGCCACGACTGCGGAGTGACTATTTCAGAGGCCCCACATTCTTGGAGTATCTGACGATCGGATGGTGTGGTTTGAGGAATACACAGCACGAGCGACTTGTCGCGACCGATGAGTTCGCGGACCTGCTCGGCCTGTTCGCCGATATTGACTACGCCGGCTTCGTTGGCGATGAGCACGGCCTCAGTCAGAGGCTGAGGCAATTTGTTCGCCTGTGGACTGGACGTTAAGACAAAGGAGGCGACTTCAACACCGCCGCCGCGCAAGGTGTCGGCAATCAATGACAGGGGCAGCTTCGGAGCAGCGAATAGAGCGACCGTCATGAAATTTCCCTAGCACGACCAATAGGCTACGGGCTTCGCTTCTTCGTCATCACTGTTAAGCACGTTGCGTCCCTTCTTGAATGCCTCGAGGATTGCATCCCTGGCGCCGTTAGTTTTCAGTGCTGCTTTAACGACCCGCTTCGTTAACTCAATGCAAATATCTTGGTGTACCGTTTTCGTGAAACCGATCGCTACACGTGCACCCGATTCTGCGAATCGTTTGGCGACCACGGCAGACTCACAAGCAGAAAATACCGCAAGCGCTAAACTCGATTGGTATGCAGTAAAGCAACCGACCCAGTTGTCGGCAGGTTGATACACTCCTCTATCAGCTTCAACAAGTCCTTCAGCCTCAAGACCATGGCCAATATGGATCCAGGCGAGCAAGTGATCCATTTCGTCCAGAATGTCGGCCAGCTTAACACAACTTATCGCGGGATAAATCTTGACCAGACCATCGGAGAGATCCTTCGTGAGTTCCCAACAGTCGTAAGCGGCCAGGAGACAGTCGTAGTCAGCTCTATCTTGATATGAATGAGTTAACAACAACAATGGCGGCATAGTTGATCTGAATGCCGGTTTTTGTTGAGTGCGAACGGGAATGGAATAGGATTCCAATTCGTCAAGCTTGACTGGATTCAACCTGCGCAAGAGAGCATAGACTTCGACGATTCCATGAAATCGCACCAGTCGGTGACCCTTCGACTTGCAAAATGTCTCCAAGTCTTCTGGCGGATCGGCCATTTGATCCACGAAGCCGATCATGATTTGGCCGGTGGTAGTGATGGATTGCAGTTTTCTCTTCAGTCTTTTCAGATAGTCGTCTTGTTTTTCTTCAGGTATCAGGATCAAGCAGTTTTGATCCTGGAGTTCATTTGAGGATTCGATCAGGAACGGTTGTAGCAGGGATCGCTGCTCGCGACTTAATTCGGGGGGCGACTGGACCAGGCACTTCCAGTGTCGATCTAATCCACACCCGATAATCGCCTTCAGGCGGCCTTCGGACCGCGTAACAGCCTTATCGAAGTCTGTGCTTCTTTTGATGGGCCATCGTAAGATATCGGCAACACGGTGCTCGACCAGAGTCTTAAACCATTGGGGGATCTCCGGTTCGGCGGCAGTTTCGCTAGCGGCTGAGAAGAGCGGGGCTGAATCGTCTATGATCGCAAGAACCTTGGCGCCCCACATGGAACGGTGAGCCTGCTCGACGATGCGCCTGACGAATTGTAATTCATATCCCCCGGCAATTGATTCCTGGTCGAAGCAGAGGGCAACGGTGATGGCTTCAGGCTCGTTGTTTATCAGAGACTTCGGCACGAGGCCGCAGCTTTCCGCCCATTTGTCAATACGCAGCGGAGGTTTCTGTCCTTCCGGCAGGTATGGATCATCTTTTTCCCACCACTCCAAGCGAGGCTTGTTTCGGCCATGCTGCAAGATGAGGACGTGAATCTGCAACAATTTCAAAGCTCCTTAATCGATTTGAGGATAACGACAGGAGCCCGGATGAAATCATTCATCCCGTAAAGTGTCAAGCCTAAAAACTCAACTGAGCCGCTCGAAGCTATGGTTTTTTTCCGGCCGGCACTTCGAAACTTATTACAAAGCAATGACCCAACGGGTCGTTTAGTTCGTTTGTTTTATCTTGCAGTTTGCCGTAGTTCTTGGTTTCTATGAGTGTC
Organism: Pyrinomonadaceae bacterium; assembly: GCA_025937955.1. GTDB lineage: Bacteria > Acidobacteriota > Blastocatellia > Pyrinomonadales > Pyrinomonadaceae > PSRF01. The sequence continues at coordinate 12,722 of JAICQI010000033.1, read as the reverse complement.
TTTGCGAGGTAAAGAGGCAAATACAAGCCGTTATGCTCCTTTCTATCGGCGTCTGATAAGCCGGCTTCAAGAATAGAGCCGCCCAGTGCGAAGGGGTCAAACAATCTTCTCCGGAGTGGAGCGCTGAGCCTGCGACTCTGATCCGTGATCCGAATTTCACGACGGTCACCATCGCTTGAGTAAGCGACATGGATATGCGGTTCGGCCACGTCTCCGGGCATTCGGTCATGCCTCTGGGCCATCCACTGCAACAGCCGCAAGACTGCCACGAATAAATCTTCCTGAGCGATTGGCAACTTGACGTCGTCGCCTTCTTGTTTGATACCGAGGTTCTCGGCGAGTTGTTGCTCTTCGATCATTTCCCAGCACTTACCCATTACGGACTGTGCCGAGACTTGGACCTTGGGATCCGCTGGTTGTGGTGTGCTCGAAACGGTTAGTTGCGAAAACTCGTTGCCGGTTGCGTTGAGATCGTGCGCCAGTCTGCGCAATCTCTGAAAGCACTTGTTGTTTGGCTCAATTTCGTTGTTTTCTACCGCTTCGGCGAGTACTTCCAATTGAGTTTGACCGACGTACATGCAAAACCGTGAGGTGTAGTCGAGCAATGTCTTTCGCTCGGCTCGCGCGACCGCGGCTTCGATGCGCGCCAGGTAACGCAGGAGTTTCATGACGGGCGGTCGGAATCGTTCTTCCAAAAGAGTTGCCAGCTTTTGCGGATCGCTTTCTCCAGCGAACTTATCTGCTTGCTCGAGTTTCAAGATGCCGAGCGACAGTCGCAAATCTCCCTCCTCATGGAGATGAATGAAGCTACTACCGCTCAGTCTTTTGTGAAACTCAGGATTCGCCTCGACGTTTTGGAGCAAATCACTGCTGAAGGCAAACGGACCATCGCCGTTCTTCTTAAAAGTAGCGTCTTGTATTCGGGTGTAAACGTCATGGTAATCGGCGGGCAAACCAGGGTCAGCAATCACATTCTGTGTTCCTTTGCGATCGCTAAGGAGGAAAACCGTCGGTACGTGAAGAGTAGCATCTACTTCCGGTTTGATAACTTCCGAACAGAGCAGCTTGATCGCTACCGTAGTCTCCAGATCCTGCTGCGCGATCTCTTCTATTCTTTGGCCGATCTCCTTGCGGACTGGATTTATGGAACGACGCAATGCCCATGTTCCGATTCGAGTGGCGATAGTTTTTACAGGTAGTCGCTCATCTTTTGCGATAAACTCGGAAACCTCTAAATCGATGGCATTGCTGTAGAATTTGCGATCGTAATTTCCTGAGAAAATGACGAGTTCGGGTGGTAGTTCAGGTTGGGCCTTACGAAGCGCTCGTCCCAAATCAATGCCTGTCGCCTGGTATTCCTCTTCGTCTTCCAGGAGTATGTCGAGCACGGCGACGTCGTAAGAATAGGCGGAGCTTTGAATAATCTTTTGTGCCTGACGAAGGCCGTCCGCCGTGTCCGCTCTGAAACCGTATTGTTTTAGCGACTTCGCTAGAGATCCTCGTACCGAAGGCTGGTCTTCAACTATTAAGACTGACTTTTGGTTTACTTGTGGCGTCTGCGTTGATCTCCCTGTCACTACTCTCCCTGTTGCTGCTCCGGACATTCGCTGCCTCCTTCATTGCTGGTGGAAATTTGAGCGTGAATACGCTGCCTGTTTCATTTGAGCTGGTTAATTCAATGTAAGATCTGTTTTCGCTTAAAGAATGGCTGATCAAATAAAGACCCATGCCGGTGCCAAAACGCTTGGTGCTCCGTTTCGGATCAAACACCTTACTGTGATCTATCTGCGATATACCTGGGCCGTTATCCGTTACCTGGCAAATTACCTCGTTAGGTCTGGCAAAAGCCTTTATTTCGATCCGGCCATTTCCGGTTCCGCTCGAGTTACGGGCAAGTTGCTCTTTGATTGCATCTGTAGCGTTTCCCACGAGCGTGGCAAAAGCCAGAGCCACGACAGTGAAGGGAACGTCTACATAAACTGTTTCGTCAACCTGTAACTCCATTTCTATTCGCATTCGCTTCAACTGGACTTCATAGAGTTGACGAGCGTATTCCGCTGCTTCCATGAGCCGGCACGGTTGTTGGTCGACGCCTGTCTTCTGTCTTAAACGTGAAATAGTTTGGAACATCTCGAGCATTTTGTCCGAGGCGTCATACATTCCCTTAATAATACCTTGATAATCTTCGTCACCATTTAACTCACCTATTCGAATACCATGGAGAAGAGTCTCCAACGAGGTGCGCTGCCCGGCAATCATATTGCGAAACTGATGAATGACTGTTCCAGTCGTTGCCATGCTGGCAATGATCCCCTGGAGTTGCGCGGCTTCGAGATGTGCTTGAAACTTTTCGGGGAAGGTTATGCGTGCCAGAGAAGCGTCGGCAATCTGAGCGAAGTTCACGAGAAAGTTTTTCCACGGAGAAGCAAATTCAAGTTCTGGTCCAAACCCTTCTCTTTTGATACCTAACCAAATAGAAGCGCCAGCGTTGGGTAGTCGCAGGACTAGCACGTGTCGTGAGTTGCACTTTTCTTCGGCCAGGATGAAACGGTCGGGCCTGATGGTATCCAAGCGTTCCGACTTCTTATGGGTTGCATAAGGCGAGCCATGCAATTGTCTGATCAGACAGATCGCTTGCTCGTTCCCTAAGGTTCGCTTTCGTTGCCGAGCGACAACCCACGACAACTGGGCCTCTTCCGTAAGAATGCGTTCGATTGGTTCAAACCAGTCCTTGATATTCAGCCGTTTTTCACTTAACTCCTTGCCGAGCTTCTTTAGAATGTCGTTGTAGTAATCGCGTTGAAAATCAAGAAAGGCATCAGCCGCGAGGGTTGATGCCATTTTCCGGTGCAGGTAGGTTGTGCCCAGGGCCGCGCGGTCGTAGCTGTCCTCATTGTAATTAACCGCCAGGATAAAGCTGCCCAGCATGAATCTATCAGGCGGGTTGTTTGCTGGTTGTTGGCCCAGGGTTTCAGTGACTCTGGCGGTGAGGCGCTTCTTTAAGAGGCGGTATTCACCTTCCGCGGTTAGTGTCGGAGGATAATCGTCCCATATCTTGTTCTTGAGCTCTCTCTTCAACCCTTGGACGACGTGCTCTCGATTCGGTTCCGATTTGACAAATAAGATCGGATCGGAGAAACCGAAATCAAGATGAAGACGCGTCAGCGTCGGAGCGAATATGTCATGCACCGTTTCGGCGATTATCGTTATCGCGCGCTCGGGCGAGTAAGTCGGCTCCTTTGCCTGGGCCGCTGCAAAACGAATACTCATCAAATCTAAACCCGCCAGTTCGCGGTAGGCCTGAACGGCAGGCGAAAGCAGATTAGCGATTTCTCGAATTTGGCGAATCGCCATCTGACTAAACGGTGATTTGGAACGACCAATCTGCAGGCATCCTATTGCCGCGTCGGATGCCTTAATCGGCACGCTCACAATCGCTTTCATTGTGCCGTCGTATGAGACTGCCGGTAGTTCGAGACCATCTTCCGGCCACACAAGCTCTCTTATTTTTTCATCCGTCAAAACAATACCCGCCAAAGGCAGGGTATGGTCTCGGAGCTCGGTTATGAGGGGCCTGTTCTTTTCCTCGTCTTCGGGTTTTTCGTGGCCTGGTATAAATGAAAACGAGTGATCCACTGGTTGCCAATCAAAGACTTTTGGTCTTTGTTCGCTCGCGTTGTTGGGCCAAAAAATACATGAGACCCGCTTAATTATTTCACCCGAAGTTTGGTCGACATTCTCGCCGGGGAGCTTTATACAGAGGTTGACGAATCCTCGTTGCGGAAACTGCTCCCCGGCACTTGTGCCGCCATCTATTGTTTCCGTTGCGTCTTCAGTGGCATCGCGTAACTCCGGACCCTTCAAGTCTTTCTGCGTTCTCGTAACACTCATATGTCCGTCCTGGAACTGCGATTCGCGCCGTTTGGACAAAAACTTTTGTACACGTTCGCGGATCGATAACTGATCCTTAAGACGCTCAGCGATGGACGCAACGACACCGGCTGAAGACAAATAGTCTTGTTTTTGTTGGAATCCGCTATCCGGAAGCGTCCTTAAGCCGCTGAGGGTTTCGAAGAAACGAGCCACCAGTTCATAAGAGAAGTAAGCGAGAATGATCTTCAAGGGTAAAGCCACGGCCGTCAGAAAAGAGTCAAACAATCTTACTCTTTCCTCGTGAGTGGGTTGATCAATCAGCCAATCGGAGAGTACTGGACTTAAACCGAAACCGATCTGAAGCGCCGCGTAGATGATTGCAAAGGTGACGGCTGCCAAAGACAACCACGGATGACGCCTGTTACTGAGATTCGCAAAGATCGCATAGCCCAACCACCAAAGACAGATCGCTGAAAAGATTGATTCAGGTGCGCGGCTCAGGACCTCATGGGTGCGAGAATATTGGCTCGGCGACGAGGGCAACAGATTTTCAAACAGTCTTACGTAACCAGACTGTGCTATGGCCCAGGGAATAACTGAAGCCAATAAAGAGACTATCGCCAGTGTCACACACCAGCGTGGTAAAAGATGCTTTTTTCGCCCGGACTTATCTAGTCTTAGTTTGCGTAACCATTTACTGAGGTCAGGAAACAGCGGGTTACGGTTTTGTATGTCTCGAGCTGCGGCGACGGCAAATAGGTTCGTAACTATCGAGAGGGTTTGCAAGATTAGAAACTGTATCGGGCCCTGCTCGGTAGGGGTCTGTTCAGCAGGACTACTACTGTGTGAGGTGGACCAATCTACAAACAGGATGAGGTACTGGCAACCGACAAAGAAAAACATCCAGCCAAGATATTTGATCCACGCTTCTGACCTGATGCGCCGGTCGGCTGTGCGCATCATCGCGGCCCAGGCAAATACACCGACGGCGAGGGAGAACAGGTAGATGGTTCCTTCATGTGCCTGGCAAAATGTTGCTAGGCGTTGAAGGTTTGACTGCGATTGGAAAATCATCATCCCAACGCCCACGTTGTGTCGTCCCCCTTTCCCCACTCATGGTTTTGGAAGGACCACGTGGATCGCGGCACCGGAGTTTTATTTTCCCATTCGAATAATCCCGCCGAGACATTTCCTTTCCGGTGGAGGATGTGAATAAAGGTCGGACGTTTGAACGTATCCGTCATCCCCTTCTCGAGGTCCTCTAGATAAGTGGTCCATTTGCGGTCGGACCATTTATAGTCCGGTAGTTCGCTCAATTCAACCCATGTTCCCGAATTAAAATAGAGTCCTTTATTTACCTGATAAGCCTTGGCTGCATGTGTATGACCATGGATTACCAAATCCGTACCTTTGCTAAGTAATGTACCGGCCACCTCATAATTCTCATCGTGGGCCGTAACGTCAAAATATGTGGTTCGTTTTGAAAGTCTTGACAACAGGGCCTGGGAAGTCTTCCGGCGAAGGTAAGCGACCGTCCGACGTGCCCATCCTTTTTTCATTTGCGCCGCCCAAACGTCTTCCCGGTTGTCGTAATCTGCCAGCCACTGGCTAAGTACCCGCGCGTCCTCATTACGATCGTCCCAGTAGTCTCGGTTTGGCTTCAGTATTTTCTGGAGGTCGTCGCTAAGAGCCCGACTACCATAGGAACGAAACTCCTCGACCGCTGCCAATAATTCGGAACGTTCTTCTCGCTCAACGTTTGGGAGAATGACTTCGAGGGCGAGTGGCAGGAATGCGCCGCTGAGGGGTTGTAGCGTTTGAAGCCAGGGAAACTGCTCGCGGATACGATTGAAACGTTTAAGTACCAGCACACTTCCCGGAGGTGGCTGGTACTCATTCGCGTAATCGACGTTTCTACTTGCTAGGCATACTACTCTGCGTAACTTTTCATGGTCGATCCAATTCCAGGTGTCATATTGATCGCCGTGTTCGATCAAGACTTTCGCGTTACCAATTTCAAGTAGGGCACCCTCGCCGTTGGTCAACCAACGCACTGGGCAATGAGAACAAGAAGAGTTCAAGTGTTGCTCGATTACTCTTTGCACTGACGGCAATGTGAGTTCGGGATCATGATTACCACTAATTATCGTTAACTTGTGCTCCGGTGAGTTCGCGATTGCTTTCAGGGACCGGATAACGTCGGCATGGTTTTCTATGATTGCTTCAGCATCAGTCGCTGCCTGTTTGATATCCAGAACTCCCGTGTCTTTCCCATGGACTAAAAAATCAAAAACATCGCCGTTCAAAAACAGATGACAGCGGCGAGAGTTTTCACGGATCCAATTGAAAAACTCCGCCAACTGTTCATCAGCCTTGAAGAACCCCCGGTCTCGTTCTGCGGCTAGGTGCAAATCGCTAACCACGATTACTTCTTCAGGAAACCACATTTGCACCTCCAAACCGGAGGTTTTTATTTGCCGCACTAACACGGTGAAGTGAGTTTATGTGCGGCAAACAACAGTCTCCCTCGTTCAGCTCTTCAAGTTCGGTCTCCACGTTATAAACATGATGCGCCGAACGAATCGAGATGGATCGACGCGGCAGGCCCAAATACATTCGTCGAAGCTTGCGCGTGGTGTATGGTGACGGATTCTTAAGCATCGTCTTTGGTCCCCTTTCGTGAATAGCGTGAGTCTTCCGATAAGTCCCAGCTAGGGACCAGTCTCAGCATTAGCTATGCCAAAGCGCAGGACCCCAAACTTGCAGCTTTTCAGCGCCTTTTTCGTTGCTAACGGTCGATCCACACAGGATAGAAGGTCTGATTTGCAAGACTGGCAGTGCAGATTTCCGGATCACGCGGAGACAGCCAACCCAGGCAAGTAGACCACTCAGTGGCTACGAATATGGTAAGACTTTTCAGGATTTCGTTGTTGCCTGCGGTCTTGAGAATTGGTCGGAACCACCAAGTATCCCAAAGCGTTTTCAACGCATCATAGGTGGCGCATTACTCGCAACAACTCAGTTCAAACCTTAAAAGGAGATCCACTCAATGAAAGACAAGACAGAATCACGTGTACCCGAAGGGTCCGAGCAGAGCTTGCCGTTCTTCGCGCGTTTTCTCCAAGGTCAGGAGACCTCAAAGGATGCTCGCATGACGCTCAAGTATCCATCCGATCGGGATGAGATCGATCAAAGACTTCACTACACATCGAGCAACAACGATCGCAGCAATAACAAGAAGTAGCGGCCCTCGTTCGAAAGTCAAACGCGGGCCGCCCTCTTGAATCACTCGCCTCGGATGCATGCCTCCAGAGCAGCCCTTCTCCTCGAACCGTACGCTACGGCATTTACAGAACGCTCAAGATGAGCAATAGTAACTGTAAATGGCAGCCAATAAGACACCGGTCGAAGTCGACATCATTCTGCCGCCGGATTGCTCGCAGTCGGGCGAGGCTTTGGTGCGGGTTCTCGTTGAGGACGTGTCAGAACTCGATGCCCCTGCGAAGATCATCGCGCAAAAGCAGCTCGAAACGAACGTCGAACCAGGCAAACACATCGTCACCTCGGTAGACGTTCCACTAGACAAGCTTGATCCGCGCCGAAGTTATAACGTTCGCGCGCACGTGAGCCGTAATCAGACTGACGTGATCGAGCGCGGTGATTTGATCACTACCCAAAGCATTCCGCTTCGAATCGAGAAGCAGGAAACTCGCCTCTCCGTGCCTTTGCGAGAAGTTCGCTAAGCTTCATCAAACGCGATCAACTTCTCGGCCAGCGCCGCAGTGATCTTCTGTTCAGTTCGCCCTTCGATAAACAGCCACTGTCCTGCCGGATTGATTTCGAGGAAGACATATTCACCATTCGGTCTCTTCCTCATGTCGATCGCCCCGTACACGAGACCGTAGTGACGCATGAACTCGAGTAGCTTGCTTTCGATCTCATCCGGCAATTTCACCGCCTCCACCTTAACGCTCGGCATATCCATGCGAAAGTCAAACTTGTAGGCGGAATCCTGTGAATGTATGGCTGCAGCGAAGATCTGATCACCAACAACAGTAATACGTAGATCCACTTCGGCTTCGATGTACTCCTGAAATATCACAGGAGCAAAGCGAACGCTGTCGAGTAGTTCCATCTCAGCCTGGCCCATGAGACGCGTCTCGCGCCACTCTGCCTGCGTGGCTGAGAATGCCTTGTAGATCACCCGGTCACTTCCCATCCGTTCGATGAATGCACGAGCCTCGGCAACGTCATTCGAAACGAGCGTTTGGGGTGTTAATAAACCAACGTCATGTGCGACTTTTAGTTGATAGACTTTGCGGCCGGCGACCTCGTCGCGTTTTGGATGATTTATCCACGACGCAGGCATGAGATGCCATAGACCCGCGAAGGCTTCACCACACTCGCCATAGATAAACTGAACGTGCGATTCGCGGTTGATCGTAGGATCCGGAACAAAGTACCCGGGTCGCCGCCACCAGACTGCGCGACAATCAGCCAACGATATCTCCTGGCCGTTGCGTCGCAGGCGAAAGTCCCCGCCATTACCGTTGTAAGCAAGGGCGAGGACCATCTCCTGCGGAAACGTGCTCATGTCGAGCAGAAAGTATTCTTTTGACTTAGCGCGAAGCTCATCCATTACCGCACGCGCATGCTCGTCGGCATCTGACGACACGATCACAATCATAGGTCAACCTCTGATTCGTTTTATTTTAGCGCTGCCCTTGTTTAACGGCTTCATACTCACGCATGAGAGCCTCGTACTGCTGGTACTGAGCTTCGAGTACCTGGAGGTCCTGCGGCGTAAGTTGACCCTGCTGATATGCCTGATCGGCCTCCTGCAATGCCCGATGTCTTTGTTCCAACTCTGCTTCCATCTGAGCGATCTGCGCCTGATACGCCTCCGGAAACGACTGCGCCCAGGCCATCGAATGGTGTGGAGTTGAGAGCACAAACGGAGCATTCTGAGGACCACCAGTCAGTGGCGGATTAGTGACGGTACCTCCAGGTTGTAGTTGTCCATCATCAGAAAACTTCAACGTGCTCAGATCGTCGCGAAACTTAAGCGTCGCTGGATCGTCACGAAACTTAAGCGTCACCGGATCGTCGCTGAATTTCAACGTCACTGGATCGTCACGGAACTTTAGTGTGACCGGGTCGTCAGAGAACTTCAACGTTGGATCGTCGCGAAACTTAAGCGTGACGGGGGGGTCGTCAGAGAACTTCAAGGTGATGGGATCGTCGCGAAACTTAAGCGTGATCGGATCGTCTACGAACTTCAATTTAGGTCCAGATCGGGTGCAAACGGAGTTTGCCGCCGCAATATCACCGGCACTAAGACCGTTGCGCTGGCCAATCTGCGCTCCCGCCTGGGTGGGTGTGATCGTATCCTGACCATTGCGTGAAAAGGCGGTGCGCGGGTAATGCATGATCGAGCCGTAGTCGTATGCCCCAACGTCATCACCATCAGTTATGTGCTGGTTGAAGTTGTGCTCGAATCCGGGAGTGATATTCTGCCAGTTAATAGTTACAAACTGATCGCGATCTTCACGGCTTTGCTCATGCCATAGTCCGACCACGTGCCCAATCTCGTGAATTGTGTTGCCCACCGTGCAGCTTGAGCCGAGTGTTACATTTTGAGGCCCGCCTCGCTTGCCTACGTTCGAACTGCAACCGCTGCCGGGGACGAAGCGGACAAAGTCGGCCTGATTTGTCCGCCGAATGAATCTGTAGTTGGTGTTGGCTTGCCAGTGCGCAATCGCATCCGTGACGCGTTGCTGATCTGGTAAATTGGCGTCAATCTCAAATGGGATTTCACAGTTGGGCCAGCGAAACTGATCGCCGGTGAGAACGACTCCCTGAACGACCATATCGTTAGCGACAGCGGCATCTTTAACTGAATTGCTCTGGCGCTGCATTTCTTCAACGGTGCCGAGAACAATATCGCCCTCAAACATTGCAAGCCCGTCGATTACCGCGTATTGAACTGCTTTTGCGGCGAAGGTATTACCGCCAATGATTGCGGTGCCTATCTCTGGTGATGAGCGAAACTCGCCTTCCTGATCGTCGCCACCGTCGTCTCCACCGCCAACCTTTCTTTTTCTTGTAGCCATGGGATGCTCCTTCATAATTGATGAGGTGTGGAAGTCCTTCTCGATCTCTGCTCGGGGCGTGGACAGAAAAGCCCACGACCTTTTCGTGGACAGAGCGAGGTTTTGCGTGCAGATCTCAGCCCGAATCACATACTGCTAGCGGCTATAGGCTGACATCTGATCTATATGTCTATTTCGGAAGTTATGTTTCTCGGTGGACAGCCGATGGTTCGACCCACTCGGGGGGTACTGACTGTGAGGAAGGCCAACTCAGGCGAGGAGCCGCACTTGGAGGAGGTCAGTACCATGTCACGCTAGTGAGTGGGTCGTTGATCGGCGTTTACTTGCCCCGGTGAACCAAATTCTTCGTAACCTGTTTAGCGGCGCAACATGCACAGTTCCATCGCCTTGCCAGCTACTGGGAACGGCACTAGAATTCGTTCGGAACAACTCATCCAGCCTTGCGCTGATTGATATCGCAACTATACCGGCCCAACACTAAAAAAGTCTTTGGGAACCTCTTAGGTAGTTATTAGTAAGTTCTTAAGTGGCTGTATGAATGAAGAGGGAAGCCTTTTCAGGTTTGGACGTTTTGCATTAGACGCACAAGACCGGATGCTCCTGTGTGAGGGCCGGCGAGTGCCGCTCGCCCCTAAGATTTTACAGACTCTCCTTATACTCCTGCGTCACAGAGGGCACGTAGTTGAAAAAACATTCCTGATGAAAGAAGTGTGGCCCGACAATTTCGTCGAGGAGGGAAACCTGGCACAACATATCTTTGTGCTTCGAAAAGTGCTCGGCGATAACACCGGTGAACCTCATTTTATTGAAACAGTTCCGGGAAGAGGATATCGGTTTGTTGCAGCGGTCGACTCTAACCACAAGACCAGTCGGAATGCTTCCGATATAAAACAAGAAAGCAGTCAACCGCAGTACGCTGAACGTGACAGTGCATACAAACACTATCTCAAGGGACGCTACTTTTGGAGTAAGTGTTCGAAAGAATCACTCGAGAAATCGCTGGACTGTTTTCATCAGGCGCTTGCTCTGGCGCCAGGATACGCAGCCGCTTACGCCGGCCTGGCTGATTCTTATTTCAGACTCTCGACCAGCTACTGGCCGCCAAAGGATGCATATCCGAAAGCGATGGCAGCAGTTTTGAAGGCGCTGGAGTTGGATGAAACGCTTGCTGAAGCACATGCTGTGCTTGGCATTATCAAAACGCGCTGCGACTGGGATTGGATCGCTGCGCAAAGAGCATTCGAACGCGCTATCGAAATCAATCCTGACTATCCAACCGCGCATCAGTGGTACGGTAATTATTTCGACTCTCTGGGCAGATTCGAGGATGCGCTCAGGGAAAAGAGGAGAGCTCTCGAGCTTGATCCTTTATCGCTGTCAATAAACGTGAGCATAGGGACGACCTATTGGATGATGGAAAAGGCTCCGGAAGCCCAGGGCAGGATTTACGATGCTCTGGAAATGGACAAGAACTTTCTACCGGCAGTGCTACAGCTTGGGGTTGTAAATGAACTGAGCGGAAATATTTCCCAATCTATTGATAATCTCGAACAAGCCCTCGAAATGGATGACTCCCCTACGATTCAGGGCTATTTGGGCCGTGCGTATGCTTTGGCTGGATTGGGGGATAAAGCTGAGGCGACCATCAATTCGCTCAAAGCTCAGTCTGCACGGCGCTATGTCTCTGCCTACGTGTTGGCATTGATAACTCAAGCGCTGGGATGGACTGATGAAACGTTTACCTGGTTGGAAAAAGCCTGCGAAGATCATGATGAGTTTCTTTGCTGGCTCAAGGTCGATCCGCGTCTGAATAGTTTACGGACCGATCCTCGGTTCTTCGATCTCGTAAACCGCGTCTTCCCACCGCAATTTCGGTGAGTTCGTTCCAAGCAATGCTCTTAAGGTCACTCACTGTCGGAGTAGTAGTTTGCTCGACAGTTCTGTCGGTGGTTAGCGCGCGGGCAATTTTTCGATCATATGCAAAGACAAGTGGATCATCGCCAACGCAGAGTGTCGCACCCACGTCGTTAACACCAGCCTCGTCCACTCAGGACAAGATACGTCCTAAGAGCTTAAGGAACGTGCGCTCGAGCGCGATGTCGAAGTTGAGAGCACGTTCGAATCAGATTTGCCTGCTGCACCCTTATCGTTGCTTAGCAAGGGCGCTCCCAGCGCCGTTACTCGACTCCTCAATTCCTGTGAAACGTTTTCATTTCGTTGAGCATAACCTACAGAAAGAAGAGGATCGATCACCATGGGTAGTTCATATTCACCAGAAAACAGCCGCAGAGAATTTCTAAAAACCAGCGTCAATGCTGTCGTCGGCCTGGGTTGTCTCAACCTTAGCCTGAAGGCGCAACTGTTCGTGCTCAATCGCAATCACGAAGATGCGCCGAACACTCACAACATGATGCTAGTGGGAACGAAAGGCGCCTTTCTTTCTCACCTTCCAATGTTCGTCCCTGAGGGTACCGGCCCGGAGTTCGATTCTCCTCACCGCTTCCAGGTAATACTGGAGGCCACCTTCACTGATGGCGGGCGGGATCTGACAGATGTTTATTTCAAAGATCGTATGAGCAATCCGACCGTGAAGATGTACACGCTCAATCCGAAAACTTTTGTGCTCTCGCGCCTTGACCCTAAAGGCTCGGCATTAAAAAAATTCCGCGCTAACGGGCTTGTTCGCGGTCATCTTGAAAGAGGCGGTAAGTCTTTTATCGGCGATTTCGCGAACCC
>JAICQI010000210.1 GCA_025937955.1 Pyrinomonadaceae bacterium | reverse complement strand
CACCAGAAGCATTTGCTGCACAACACGACGCCCCATTTCATGAGATACACCTGCTCGGTACTTTGACGTTTGCGATTGAACCAACACTCGCGTACGCAATGGTGATATTCATCGCAGCCACAGCCTGCTTTGTGTTGTGGTCGAATGTACGTGGCTCGGTGCGCATTGCTCGCGTGATCAGCCAGTTGGATGTGAATGCAGCCGCTCCGCCAAGCGAACAACTAGCCCTTGTGAATCGCGTCGCTGACAAATGGGGGCTTTCTGTTGGGCTGGTTATGAGCGATTATCCTCTCTCGTTTGTGTGGGGCTTTCGTCGCTCAAAGTTGGTCTTGTCCTCTGGTTTGTTGCGTATCCTTACTCCCGCCGAACTGACGGGCGTCTTGGAACATGAAGCAGCGCACCACTCTCGCCGTGACAATCTGATTAAGCTGCTTCTTTCGTTGTGTAGCTATAGCTCACTGGCCTTCCCTCTCTCACGGTTAGTCGTTTCATGGCGCGCGACGGAAGTGGAAATGATCTGCGATGAAGTCGCTGCGGAAAGAACTTCTGAGCCGCTGGAGATTGCAGAGGCGTTGGTCAAATTGCGCCGGGAAACTATGACACGCGAGATCGGCGCTAACCAAATCGCGAAGCCGGTGATTGCGTCAAGCTTTGTGTCCAATACTGCGATCACTTTTCAACGCCGAGTAGATCGGTTGCTTGCGCTGGTGGATTCGCCTTCGCCGCAAACGATCGCACAACAACTCCCATATTCAGTAAATGCTGGCGTAGTCCTTTTCACCGGCAGCGTTTTAGCCCTTTCAGCCGTTCTTCTATTTGCCCCGCTGTCAATACATCACGCCGCTGAGGCTCTGATAGGAATATTCAAATAGTCCAATTCTTTTACGCGAACATGATCGGAAACTTTCTACTTGTAAAAACTACCGCACGTAGTCGGAGCACGATGCTTCTGGGTCTTACGCTCGCTGCAATGTTGTTTGCGGCATGTGGCTCATCACCAAAACAGGAGGCCGAGCATGAAGAGGAAGCAATCGCCCGAACGGAATTCACGGATCGTATCGAGAACTTCTTTGAATACGATCCTTTGAAGGCAGGGCAGACAAGTCAGTTCTTGATTCACCTTACAGATCTTACTGACGGAACTCCGGTCGAAAAGGCTGAAGTCACTTTGATCACTCGTGCGAAGGGCGGCGCGGAGGTGATGCAAACGAAAGCGCGTGTTGGGAAAGTTACAGGTATCTATGTCGCTGAGGTTTCAATACCGAGCAAGGGGGATTACGACATCGAATTTCACGTCAAGAACGTAAAGATCGACGAGCGCATGGCGCTAACAGATTTCAAGGTGGAGTAGGAAAACTCATTGTGAAGAGCCTTCGTGGAATTACAAGTTTGATGTTGATCGCGTCGTTTGCGTTAAGCGTGTTTGGACAGACGCCGGCCGTCGATTACGTTTCGCTGGAAACTGCGATGGACCAGTTTCTCAAAAGAAACCTGGCAGTTGAGGCAGCACGTCTCGAGGTCGGAGTAGCTGAAGCAGAGAGAGTTGGCGCCCGACTAAACCCACGCCCAGGGATGACGGTCAGTGCCGAGAATCTGCGCGTTTCTGGTGAAACACCTGCTAGCCGTCTTCATGAGTACGGCCTGACCGTGGCCCAACCCATTGAACTCGGCAATCGCAAGGCAGCGCGTACTGAAGTAGCCGAGCGAACCATTGCAGTCTCAGAAGCTCGTCTCACGGAGGTGCTGCGACGCCAACTATTCGATCTGAAGCGGACGTATTACGAATCAGTACTCGCACGAGTCCTGCTCGGCATTGAACAGGAGAACCGCGACAACTTCGAAGGACTCGTAAAATTTAACACCGCTCGCTTCGAGGAAGGATACATCGCGGAAGGTGAACTACTGAAAGTTCGTTTAGAACGGACCAAGTTTGACTTCGCCGTCGCCAATGCAGAACTAGCGTTCAGGAAAGCAAAAATTCGACTGCTGGAGTTGGTTGGCGAACCTGATTATGAGCGTGCCGGCAGGATAGAGGTCAATAATCAACTGCAAGCCCCAAAGGTCGAACTTAATCTTGCAGCGTTGAAGGAGAATGCTCTGGCTAATCGGCCTGATGTAAAAGTTGCCGCAGCCGAAGTCTCCTTGGCCGAGTCGACAATCAAACTCGAACTGTCGCGCGCCAAGGGCGAAGTCACTCCATACGTAGGCTACAAACGAGTCGGCGTGGATAACACGGTTCTGGCCGGCGTCACCGTTCCACTTCCTCTTGGCAATCGAAATCAGGCAGGCATCGCGCGAGCAGAGGCACAACAAAAAGTAGCCGAAACAAATCTGGGTTTGGCGCGCAATCGTGCGCTTGCGGAAGTGGAGGCTGCTTATCGAGCCTACGAAACCGCGCGTGAACAAGTGAGAGCGTATGAAGCCGGCCTCCTGAGACAGGCTGATGAGTCACGTGAGATTCAACTGGGAGCTTATCAGGAAGGGGCAGCCGAAATTATCACTTTAATTGACGCACAGAAAACGAGAACTGAAATCCGCGCGAATTACTATCGTGCAATCTTCGATTACTACACGAGTATCTTTCAACTTGAGTTGGCAACAGGTACAGACATCAAAATATGAGCACACAGGATACAGTCAATTCCTCACGGCGCAATCTGGTGATTATCGTCTCGGCCGCGGCGATGATCGCAGTTGCGGTGATTCTGTTCGCGTTCTTTCGCCTGCGTCCAACCAAACAAGCAGCAACCGAAGCACCTGCGGCGGCGGCAAGCACCGGCACAGTGAAGTTTTTGATGGAGCAACAGTGGCTCATCCGTATGAAGCTCGCACTGGTTGAAGAGCAAACAGTTGCGCGGCAGATCACTGCCACTGGTCGCGTAATTCCAGCAGCGAACAGTCAGGCGATCGTTGCGCCACCAGTCGGCGGCATACTTTCCGGTAGGAATCTTCCACGTGTGGGCCAACGTGTAGCGCGAGGCCAGGCCATCGCAATCGTACAACAGACCGCCACCTCCGCTGAACAAGCACAAGTGCGTGCTGCCGCAGCTTCGTTGAGCTTGGAGAACGCTCGGCTCGAAGCAGACAGGCGCACCGCGGCAGGCGAACTGGAAGCCGCGCGAGTTCGTTTGGATCTCGCAACGAAGGAAGCTGCACGAGCGCAGCGTCTCTATGAGCGAAAGGCATTTTCTGAACGACAACTTCAAGCGGCGGAAGCTGATCTGAAAGCAACTAAAGCCGCTTATGACGCGGCCGCGAAGCGTGTCGAAGCATTGAGTTCTTCACCTGCTGTTGCAAACGCTTCACGAGGTGTTGGTAGTGCGAACGCGAGTTATACCGTAAGTGCTCCGCTGAGTGGTTACGTTACCAAAGTAAATAAATCGCTCGGCGAACAGGTCCAGCCCGGTGAAGCGATCTTGGAGATCAGTAATCTTGACACGGTATGGGTCGAAGCTCCCATCTTCGAGCGAGACCTCAGTCGCCTTGCTGGAAATGTATCCGCTACATTCACTACTCCCGCTTATCCGAATCAGGAATTCCAAGGTGTAGTGCTCGACATTGGCGCCGTGATCGAGGAACAGACCCGCGCCAGCAAGGTCACTTTTCAACTACCCAACGACGGTCGCGCGCTCAGACTCGGAATGCAAGCCAATGTTCGTCTCGATGCGGGCGAACAAGTCACTGCCATGTTGATTCCAAAGGAAGCAGTGCTCGAACACGAAGGCAAGAAGATTGTGTATGTGCTGCTGTCAGGCGAAGAATTTGAGCGACGCGAAGTGGTTATCGGAGATGAAATGGGCAACAAGGTTGCCGTGCTGTCCGGTCTGAATAAAGGCGAGCGCGTGGTAACACAGGGTGCTTACCAACTCAAACTACAGGAGCTGAAACCGGCAGAGGCCGGAGCGCATACTCATGAAACGTAGATAAGAAGGTCCCACCAGACGGCGCAAACCATAAGGTTAGAGAGTTAGACTAGAACCCATGCTGAACAAGATTATCCAGTGGTCATTGCACAACCGACTCCTGGTGATAATTGCGGCGAGCGCGCTGCTCATTTACGGCGGCATCGTCACGGTACGTTCGCCTGTAGACGTTTTTCCAGACCTCACAGCACCTTCAGTGACTATTGTTACGGAGTCCCACGGTCTTGCACCCGAGGAAGTCGAATCCCTCGTTACCCTGCCGATTGAATCGGCTATGAACGGCACAGCGGGCGTACACCGCGTGCGTTCCAACTCCGCAATCGGTATCTCTCTGGTCTTTGTCGAGTTTGAATTCGGGACTGACATATTTCGCGCTCGCCAGCTCGTTACCGAAAAGTTACAACAGGTACGAATGCCCGAAGGCGTGTCGCCACCACTGCTCGGACCGATCTCATCAACGATGGGCGAGATCATGATGCTCTCGATGACGGGCAAAGCGACCTCTGCCATGGAGGTCCGCAGTCTCGCTGATTGGGTCGTGCGTCCACGGCTGCTTGGCGTGCCTGGTGTCTCACAGGTGGTGATCATTGGAGGAGAGAAGAAGCAATTTCAGGTGCTCGTCGATCCTTCAAAGTTAGCAGACTATGGATT
This sequence comes from Pyrinomonadaceae bacterium, assembly GCA_025937955.1. GTDB lineage: Bacteria > Acidobacteriota > Blastocatellia > Pyrinomonadales > Pyrinomonadaceae > PSRF01. Next base: position 3,999 of record JAICQI010000210.1, on the reverse strand, counting down.
GACGCTTGCGCAGGTGACAGAGGCGGTTGGCGCTTCCAATGCAAATGCCTCAGGTGGTTTTCTGGAGCGTCCAAATGAAGAGTTCCTGATCCGCGGTCGGGCGCGCGTTCACTCACCAGAAGACATCGCAAACTCAGTAATTGCGGTGCGCAACGGCGCGCCAGTTCTGGTTGGAAACGTTGCCACCGTGCAACTTGGTCCCGCCCAGCGACGAGGCGACGGAGGCTTCAACATGCAGCCGGCGGTCGTTGCGACGATACAGAAGCAGCCGCATGCCAACACGCTGGAAGTCACCGAGACCATTGAAAAGACACTCGCGGATTTGAAAGCGAGCTTGCCGCCCGATGTAGTAATAGACTCCAAAGCGTTTCAGCAGGCCGATTTCATCAGGCGCGCTATCGGCAACGTGCAGTTATCTCTGATAGAGGGCGGCATAATGGTGACGGTAGTGCTTTTCCTTTTCCTTTGGAACTTTCGCACGACCTTCATCAGCCTGACTGCTATTCCTCTTTCGCTTATCACGGCGATTCTTGTGATGAGCTACTTTGGCATTACCATCAATACAATGACTCTTGGTGGGTTAGCCATCGCTATCGGTGCTCTGGTGGACGACGCCATTATCGATGTCGAGAACGTCTTTCGCCGTCTTAAGCAGAACGATCACTCACCTGTGCCAGAACCCGTATTAACGGTCGTCTTCAAAGCTTCCAGCGAGATTAGAAACTCCATTCTGTTTGCTACCCTTATCATCGTACTTGTCTTCCTGCCGCTTTTCAGTCTTGGTGGCTTCGAAGGACGCATGTTTGCGCCGCTGGCTTTCGCTTACATCATTTCGATTACGGCGTCGCTGATTGTCGCTCTCACTGTGACGCCGGTGCTTTGTTACTACCTCTTGGGTCACTCCAAGCTGCTACATGACGAGAGAGACTCGCGGCTTGTAGCCTGGCTGAAGGGCCATTACGTGCGCATTTTGAATTGGACGCTGCGTCACCCATACAAGATCATCGGGACCTCCGCCACGATGCTTTTGGTTGCGGTGCTGCTCTTTCCATTCATGGGGCGCGAGTTCCTGCCGCCCTTTAACGAAGGTTCCTATAACGTCCTGGCCACGCTGCCTCCAGGAACATCACTTCAAGAGTCGGTGCGCATAGGCAATGTCGTGGATCGAATATTACACGAGGTTCCGGAAGTTCTTTCCACCACACGGCGGACGGGGCGTGCCGAGGCTGATGAGCACGCGGCGGGAGTAAACGCAAACGAATTTGAAGTTGTCTTAAAAGAAGGCGATCGCTCACACGAAGAAGTGACGGCCGACGTCAGAGAAAAGCTCTCTCGCATTCCGGGAATTGATGTGGAAGTAGGCCAGCCTATTTCGCACCGAATCGATCACCTGCTGTCTGGCACGCGTGCCCAAGTCGCCATCAAGCTGTTTGGACCCGACCTCGCCACGCTCCGTGCAAAGGCTGGAGAGATTCGTGAGGCGATGGAGAGAGTTGACGGCATTGTTGATCTACTCGTTGAGCCACAGGTTGGAGTGCCGCAAGTTCAGATCAATATGAACCGTCAGGCGGCAGCCGCCGTGGGCCTAAACGCCGAACATCTTGCCGATACGGTGGATGGGGCCTTTAACGGTCACGTCGTATCGCAGGTGCTGGACGAGCAGAAGACCTACGACGTCCTGGTACGCTTCGACGACTCGGCGAGACAGTCCCTCGAATCAATCGCTGGAACGCTTATCGACACGCCAACGGGGACGAAAGTCCCCATCGGTCAGGTTGCCGAAGTGAGATTGGACCAGGGTCCGAACACAATCAATCGCGAAAACGTCCAACGCCGTATCATCATTCAGGCAAATGTCGCCGACCGCGATCTTGGAAGCGTCGTCGAAGACGTGCGAAACGCAATCGGACAGCAAGTTCAGTTGCCGCAAGGATATTTCGTCCAATACGGCGGTCAGTTCGAATCACAGGAAAAGGCGTCGCGGCAAATTCTGCTTCTATCGATTGTCGCTATCGCTGGTATCTTTTTGCTGCTTTATATCGCGCTGAGGTCTGTGCGTTCCGCATTTCTCGTGATGGCCAACCTGCCACTCGCGTTGATTGGCGGCGTAGTTATGGTTTTCATATCTGGCGGAACGTTGTCGATCGCCTCGCTCGTGGGTTTCATCACGCTCTTCGGCATCGCCACACGAAATGGCATCATGCTCATCAGTCACTACTCTCACTTAATGACAGAAGAAGGCGTCAGCTTCCGAGATGCAATCGTCCAAGGCTCACTGGAGCGACTCAGTCCCATTCTAATGACGGCGCTCGTCACCGGCGTTGGTCTGATTCCGCTAGCCTTAGGTGTTGGCGAACCAGGCAAAGAGATTCAACAACCGATGGCCGTCGTCATCCTCGGCGGTATCTTCACGTCAACGTTTCTGAACATGATCGTGATCCCAGCACTGTATTTGAAGTACGGGCGTGCAGAAGCGCCATCGCCGGCGCGCGACTACGCGAACGATCGAGGGTTAGCTTCTGCCCGCGATTAGAGCCTCTAATCAGATTTTATATTGGTATTAATTTCAACTTCACTTTGGCATGGATCCAGTGACCTTTAAACACGCTGGTTTCTAACGCCAAGCAGCTGACCAAAAAGAGGATCTCATATCGCGGTCGGAGCCGACCGGCAAAAACCGTGTGGAGTTTCACGCATCCCTGCGCAATGTCACCCAAAGTAATCCTCTACACCAGTGATTTTTCGAGCAAATCAGTGGCATGCTCCTTGCGCTTCCCCTGTTAATGGGAATCAATAGTAAACGGAGATTGAGCCGTGACAACAGATTATCGCGATATTCTCGAACTCCTTAAAGAAGAACTGGATTTCATCGAAAAGGGAGGATACGGTCGGTCTGTTCGTACGCCATGGCAAAGGAAATCAACTTTCCAGGACTCCCTCTCCTGTATCAACTATGGTTACCCATATCGTGCCCATCCGTGCAACGAATGCCACCTGCTCGACTTTGTCAGTCCAGACCACCGGACCGAAGGCGTGCCCTGCCACTTCATACCTTTAAATACTGATGGAGACACCATCGAGGATTTGGAGCTTCAGGACAATCAAGCAAAGCTTGAGCTAGAAGTGAGCGACTGGCTTCGTGCCAGGATCAAGGAGATTGAAGAGGAGCGAACCGAAGTCGCTCCTGTTTGAAAACCGAAGGATTTTGACGTAACGCCCGAGCGATGCCCAGTTAGCGGCTTGCTAATGTAGACGGCACTGCCGGAGGTGTAGACGGCTTGTCCACGCCACGTCATCCAATCCGACTTCCGTTGCACGGGTGGGCCAATTTTAGAAAGGAGCTCAATCATGACACCCGGAGCCCTAATGGGCCCAAACAGGACCAGGAATTTTCTACCCTTCGATCCCTTTCGGTTGTTTCAGACAACGCCGATGAGGTTTCTGGAGGATCCGTTCACTGCATTCCGGCCGTTTCTACCGACGGAAGAAACCATGCCTTTCACTGCATGGACACCACTGTGCGACATCTACGAGACGGAGAAGGAACTCGTACTCAAGATGGAACTGTCGGATATGAGAAAGGAGAACGTCCACGTAACAGTTGAGAACAACATGTTGACGGTGCGCGGGGAACGCAGGTTTGATGAAAAACTCGAACGCGAGAATTTTCATCGCATCGAACGACAGTATGGAGAATTCCTCCGTAGCTTCACGTTGCCGACGTTCGTAGATGGCAACAAGATTTTCGCTGAGTTCAAAGATGGATTGCTGACTGTGACGCTGCCAAAGACGCCGGCGGCAATTCCAAAACAGATCGAAGTGAAAGTGACATAAGTTCAGCCGTGGTGGCCTCTCCTTTGGCCATCCATCCCACGCCGCATGCGGCCTTGAGCACGCATGCGGCGTCTCTTTTGACGCAAAGCGCATTGCAGGCCCTGCGGCCTCTCCCTGCTCCTGCTCCGGCAGTATCTGAGTTTCCTTTGCTACTCTGGGTGAGTT
>JAICQI010000119.1 GCA_025937955.1 Pyrinomonadaceae bacterium | reverse complement strand
GTCCAAACGCGTTCTTCCATCCGCAGTATGCGGCTTTCCAAACTCTGTCGACGATCGGTTCGGCTGATTACCACGGCGGAACTCTGACGGTGCGACACCGGTTCAAGTCAGACATTTTTTTCGACTTCAATTACACGTTCTCGAAGTCGATTGACAATGGTTCACCGCTCGAATCGGTTGCCGTTCTCGCCAACGTGACTCGTAATCCGCTCAATCTGGATCTATCGAGATCATTCTCTGATTTCGACATCCGGCACAACATAACCTCTAACTGGCTGGTTGCTCTGCCATTTGGCCGTGACAAGAGGTGGCTAAATAATGCGCCAGGTGTTGTTGATGCACTTCTCGGTGGATGGCAGACCACTGGCATATTCCGTTATCACACCGGATTGCCTGCGGGCACACCGTTTGACGTGGGTTTCTGGGCCACCAATTGGCAACTCACAAGTTTTGGCACAAGTCTTCGCCCAGTTGAGATTTTACAAGGCGACGTCGAAGGGAGACCAAACATCTTTGCAAACCCAACCGAGGCCTACCGCTCGTTCCGCAACGCGCTGGCCGGTGAAGCAGGACAACGCAACCTGTTTCGTATTCCCAGCTACTTCACGCTGGATATCGGATTGAGCAAGAGCTTCAAGATGCCGTATGCGGAGAACCATAAACTTCAGTTCCGCGCTGAAGTCTTCAACATTACCAATACGCAGCGGCACGGTACGATTGCGAACTTCAGCCTGAATCAAGATCCGTTCAAGGGCGGAACTCCGGCCACTGACTTTGGCCGTTACAGCGGCTCGCAAACGCCAATCGGCGAAACGCGTCCCGGCCGTGTTATGCAATTTGCTCTGCGTTATACCTTCTGAGTCTCGTTGATGCTTTCGCATCTTTTGTGCGGGCTGAAGCTTCGGCTTCAGCCCGCTTTTGCTGCAACGAAGACGGGCGGCTGATGGGCCAGAATTTGGCGCTTTTACGAGTCCCAATTAAGCTATAAACCAAAGCTTAACACCGCTCAAATAAAAGTCCGAATTTTCGTAGACTCTGCTACAAAATTGGATATACTGTCAGCCCTCAGATCCATGTAGCGGTTGACTTGAAGGCAAAAATCGAAGGTTTTGCGGCGGTGTTGCACAGACGCCCTCGCGGAATAGCATCTGCAAGAAACTGATTAACCGACAGACTGTTCTCAAGTTTGCCAGCCACCATCTTTTAGACGCGGACCCATTTGAAATGTGGGTCTGAGCTTACGGTCGGCGTGTGTTCTGAAGGTGGCAAGCGATTCTTCAACTGTATACAAATCGAAACTCTGCAAGTGCGACGTGAGAGGAGTTGAGAGCTTTCACACCGCAAACTGCAGATATCTTCATCGGAGGACCCCAATGAAAACACAGAGCTTTAAAACAAGCAGCGGTCTCGCTGTTTGGTGCGGCGTTGTTCTGGTTTTTCTAATGTGCTGCTTTAGTGCTATGGCCCAGAGCAGCACCTCTTCAGTTACGGGGAGCGTCGTTGATCCGCAGAAAAATGTGATTCCAGGCGCAACGGTGACTCTGACAAACCGTGAAAAGAACTTTACCCGTACTCAGACCACGACCGATAACGGCAGTTTTGCGTTCAGTTTGATACCGCCAGGCCAATATCAGATTGAGGCAGAGGCCAAAGGATTTAAAAAGAGCGTTCTCACCGATGTGGGCGCGCAGGTGGCAAAGCCCACGACTGTCATAGTTGAACTCGAAGTCGGTATTGCCACTGAAACCGTGACGGTATCTTCCGGTGCAGGTGAAGTACTCGTAAACAAAGAAGACGGAACCCTCGGAAATAACTTCATCAATCAGCAGATTACACAACTGCCACTCGAGGCGCGCAGCCCGCTTGCCCTCGTGACACTCCAGCCGGCGGTAACCAGAGAAGGTTATGTAGCCGGCGCTCGCAGCGACCAGTCGAATATCACGCTTGATGGTATTGATATTAATGAGGCGCAGACTAATTCAGTCGGTTCGCCGGTAATCAGACTCAACGCTGAAGCGATCGAGGAATTCAGAGTTACCACGGTTAATGCCAATGCGGCAGCAGGTCGTTCTTCCGGTGCTCAGATATCACTCGTGAGCAAGAGTGGCAGCAACGACTGGCACGGAGCTCTGTTCCTGGCCAATCGCAACACCAGCACATCGGCAAACGACTTCTTCAATAACAGAGCCGGTGTGGCCCGTCCCAAACTTATTCGTAACACCTATGGCGGTGCTATTGGCGGACCGATCCTCAGAGACCGCTTCTTCTTTTTCTACAGCTACGAAGGCCGTAAAGACATCAGCGAAACCGGCGTTACGCGAACCGTGCCACTGGCCAGCCTGGGTCGCGGCGAATTGCGTTACGTCAATCCATCCGGCGGCATCACAACTCTGACCACTGCACAACTGAATACGATTTTCCCGGCCGCACAAATGAACCCGGTCGCGATTGCCGCATTAAGAGATGCAGCCGCCAAGTATCCCGCGAATGATTTCACTACCGGCGACAGTTCAGCCAGCCGCCTGCTTAACACCGCAGGCTTCAGATTCAATGCTCCAACGCCGGTGACGTTGAACTCACACTCCGGACGTTTTGATTACAATCTTACCGATAAGCAGCAACTCTTCCTGCGCGCAAACATCATTTACGATTTGACCGGTGGTGTGCCGCAGTTTCCGGATACGCCTGCTCCAAATCTTTGGGAGCATCCTTGGGGATTTGTGGCTGGTCACACATGGACCATCAACAGCAAGTTCGTGAATAATTTCCGGTTCGGTATCACGCGCGAAGCATTCAGCCAGCAGGGTGATTCAGCGGAAAACAATATCTCCTTCCGCTTTGTCTTTTCGCCGCGCCGCTTCCTTCGCACTCTGAACCGCACCACGCCGGTGCAAAATTTTACGGATGACTTCTCGTGGACAAGCGGGAACCATTCAATGCAGTTCGGCACCAATGTTCGCCGCATCAGCAATGTCCGATCGTCCTTTGCTAACGCATACGATAATGCCATCACCAATCCCTCGTTCTACATTGGCGGTGGTAATTCCATCTCGAGCCTGGTAGGCGCCTTCTCTCCGATCGGCGCGGGATTCGCTGCGGCGGTGCAAAACGCAACCACTGCGTTGATCGGCAGATACTCCCAGTACTCAGCGTTGTTTACTTTCGACAATGACGGATCGGTTTTGGCGCCCGGCTCCTCGGCGGATCGCGATTTCCGCGCCAACGAGTACGACGTGTACGGACAAGACGTTTGGAGAGTGGGCTCGAGTTTGACCGTAACGTACGGATTGCGCTACAGCATCAGCACTCCGATCTGGGAGAACAACGGGTTTGAGACCACTACCAGCATTCCGCTTACCACCTACTTCGAGAGACGTTTGGCGGGCGCGGCTGCGGGTAAGCCTTATAACGAGTTGATCTCGCTCCAACTGTCCGGAAAGAAGAACGGCAAACCACCGCTGTACAACTGGGACAAGAACAATTTCCAACCGAGAATAGCACTTGCGTGGTCACCGAAGTTTGAGGGTGGATTTTTTGGCAAGCTCTTCGGTACGAATTCCGAGTCTGTATTCCGTGGTGGTTTCGGCATAACCAACGATTACTACGGTCAACAACTGGCGGTATCGTTTGACCTGAATAACGCGTTGGGTTTTTCGTCGAGCCGAAACATCAACGCAAACACTTACAGCGTTACCGGCTCCAACCGCCCGCTTGCTCCTCTATTCACAGGATACGGTCAGGACGTCCGGTCGCTGCCGAACATCACTGTTCCAGGGAACCTGACTTTCCCGCAAACAGCGCCGATGACTTTCGCCAGACCTATTCAGAGCTCGCTGGATAGCGCGCTGGTGGCGCCGATTCACTATAGCTGGAACGCCACCTTCGAACGCGAGTTGCCGAAGGGAATGGTGCTCCAGCTTTCGTATATCGGTCGCTCGGCTCGAAACCTGATCGCCTCGCGAGACGTGATGGCCCTGAACAACCTCGTCGATCCGAAATCAGGTATGGACTGGTACACCGCCGCGGGAATACTGGAAGATATGAGACGTAGGGGCGTGCCCGTCTCGCAAGTGCCTCAGATCCCGTATTTCGCAAATCTGTTTCCGGCGAATCTGGCCCAACTGATGAACGACAACTATTGGGGGGAGGATCTCATCAATACGGCGTTTAATCAGACTCAGGCGGTTTACGCCAATACGGATCCGGATATTTATGGCAACGATTGGACAGACATTCAGGACGTTATCGATCAGGCCGTCAACGGTGGTCTATCGACTCTAAACAATCTGTTCTTCCAGCCGCAGTATGGTGCACTGTCGTCGTTCAGTAGCATTGCCAATTCAAACTACCATGCGGCAACGGTATCTCTGCGCGAACGTTTAGGTACATCGCTGACGATGGACTTCAACTACACCTGGTCGCATTCGCTCGATGATGCCTCAGGTCTCGCGACCAGCGGCGCCTTCGGAGGAGCGTTTATCCACAATCCCATCCTCCAAAAGAACAGTTACGCAAACTCGGACTTTGACATTCGCCACATCGTCAACGTCAACGGTATTTGGCAGTTGCCCATCGGAAAAGGACGAATGTTTCTCGGCGACTCCAATAAGGTCGTTGACGGCATACTTGGTGGATGGCAACTGTCCGGAATTTTCAGATGGAACTCTGGTCTGCCAACTGGGTTCTATGGCGCCAGTGGCCCTTACGACGATGCGCGCTGGGCCACCAACTGGAACGTCCAAAGTAACCTAACCAGAATCAGGGAGATTGAAACCTGTCCAACACGTGGCAGTGGTAATGCGCCTCCTAAGCTGTTTGGTTGCAGTACCGTGGACGCTTATCGCAGCTTCCGCGCTGCCAGACCCGGAGAATCCGGCGATCGCAACGTCTTCCGTGTTCCTGGTTATGTGAATATGGACATGGGCCTGGGCAAGAGCTTCAGGATGCCATGGAGTGAAGGACACAAACTCCAGATTCGTGTTGAGGCTTTCAACATCACAAACACCCAGCGATTGGGTCAGTTCGATACCAGTCGTACCGGGTTTGGTATGGTGCTCGATCCCGAGCAGGCCAGCCCACCAACCAACTGGTCCAACTTTACTGCGATCCAGGGAAGTCCCCGGGTGTTTCAATTTGGATTCAGGTATGAATTCTAAACTGCTCTAGCGAATTCGTATCTGAAAGATCTTCGACGGGCTGGGGTCTAAAAAAGGCTTCAGCCCGTTCCTTTCAGTAGTAAACTTAGCTAATGAAGCTCAGTTTCGCGTCACTGCTCGTCATCATTCTTTTAGCCGGCAATGTTGCTGCGCAAGCCGGCGGGCACATCCTTTTTGGGGATCTCAAAGTTGACGAAAGCCAGGCTGGCAGATCGACGATGGCCACGTTCCAGGTGCTTCTTTACACCGAATCCGGTGGTCTGCTCATGCGCCAGACGGTTCCCGCTAATGGCAGGTATCGATTCCTGGATCTGCGTAATGGCAGATATGAAGTAGTGGTAGAGTTTGAGAATAGAGAGATAGCCCGAGTCAGGGTTTCTGTGAACTCTCCATTCAAGACCGATTTTCGTGAGGATATCGAGTTGCAGTGGAGGAACGTGTCGACGACTATCAAAACTGGTGTAGTTTCTGCTGGGGAGTTCTACAATCGTCCTGATGCACACAAGTCTCTTCTACGACAAGCCAGGGAAGCTACTGAAAAGAAGCGTTACGAACAGGCTAATTTGCTGATGCGTCAGATCGTTGATGCTGACGACAGAGATTTTCCAGTCTGGGAGGAGTTAGGGACCAACTTCTTTATCACGAAGACCTTCTTTGAAGCGGAGTCATGTTATCTCAAAGCGTTGCAGCTCAAACCGGATTATATTCCCGCAATGATCAATCTGGGACGGCTGCGAATAGTGGTTAAGAATTTGAACGGCGCTGTAGAAGTTCTCGAGCGTGCCCTGAAGCTTCAACCAACATCCGCGCAGGCAAACTATTTTCTGGGCGAGGCTTACCTGCAAGCCAAGCTCGGTTCGAAAGCGGTTCCGTATTTAAACGAAGCTATTCGACTCGATCCGGCAACAATGGCTGACGCGCATCTCTTATTGGCGGCTCTTTACAACGCGAAGGGTTTGAAAGACAAAGCCGCCGCGGAGTATGCCGCCTTCTTAAAACAACGACCTAACTACTCGGATCGGAAAAAACTCGAAGCCTACATCTCGGCCAACAAGGCTCCAAACTAAGGAGTTCATATGCAAACAAGATTTGCGATCCTGTCGCTGTTGTTAGTTTTTACTTTTTGCAGTCACGCTGTGGGCCAGGGGCAGCGAGGCTCTTTGACTTCCAATAGCAGGCACATTATCTACGGTGATATTAAGGTGGACCAGGGCCAAACAGGCACGGATAAACCCATCTCTCTCGATCTCATCCTCTATAACGAATTCGGCAATCAAATTTCTCGACAGCGGGTTCAGAGTAATGGCCGGTATCGTTTCATAGATCTCCAGGATGGCCGGTACTACATTGTTGTTGAATATGAAGGTACCGAACTGGACCGCTTCACCGTTGATTTTTCTTCGCAGTATAAGAGTGATTTACAGAAGGACATCGAGCTGCAAGCCCGCGTTGTGTCAGAAGCGGCAAAGGCGGCGGTGATTGCAGCGGCCGACCGGTACGATCGAGGTTCCAGGACCAGTTCACTGTTTTCAAAGGCGCAAGATGCCCAAAAGAACAAAAAGTACGACGAGGCGGCGGCGTTATTCCGTCAGGTAGTCGAAGCTGATCCCGCGGATTTTCCTGCATGGCTGGAATTAGGTACTGCTTACTTCGCGCAAAAGAACTACGGCGAAGCTGAAAAAGCGTACCTGCAGGCGATCGCAAAACATCCTGATTACGCTTTGGCGCTTATTGGCGTAGGTCGTGTGCGGATCGTGCAGAAGAATTACGACGGCGCGATCGAAGCTCTTTTGCAGGCAGTCAAAGTGCAGCCCAGATCTGCTCAAGCCAACTATTTCCTCGGCGAAGCATATCTGCAAAACAAGAAGGGGTCGCTGGGTGTTGGCTATTTGAACGAGGCCCTAAAGCTCGACCCGGTCGGAATGGCCGATGCACACTTACGCCTGGCTGCTCTTTACAATGCTGTGAGCATGAAAGATAAAGCCGCCGCCGAATATGAACAGTTCCTGAAGAAAGTTCCCGATCATCCCGACGCCAAAAAACTCAAAGAATATATTGACGCCAACAAACCAAAGAACTAAAGGCCACAGATGAACACGGATTCCTCCGTGGCTAAATTTTATGCTGAACCTTATTACGATCGTCATCCTTGGCGCGACGCTGATCGACGGTTCCGGTCGTGCTCCTTTGAGAGACTCTGCTGTGATAATCCGTGGCGACTCGATTGTCGCTGTGGGCCGTCGCGGCCAGGTGAAAATTCCTCGCGACGCTCGTGTGATCGATGCACGAGGCATGGTCGTTTCTCCGGGATTTATTGACGCTCACAATCACTCCGATCGTGGTTTCACGACAGATCCATCAGCAGCTTCACAGGTATCACAGGGAATCACGACGGTTGTGATTGGACAGGATGGCGGCTCGCCATTTCCCGTCGGTGAGTATCTCGCCCGTCTCGATCAAAATCCTATCGCATTGAATGTTCTGACCTTTGTGGGCCATGCAACCGTGCGCTCGCGTGTGATGGGCCAAGACACAAACCGCCGTGCCACGCCCGCTGAAGTTGAAAAAATGAAGCAGATGGTCGAGCAGGCGATGCGTGACGGCGCAATCGGTCTCTCGAGCGGTCTGGAATATGAGACCGGAAAGCCGGCGTCAACAGACGAGATGATCGCTCTGGCTCGAGCGGCGAGTGCTTTCGGTGGCATCTACATCAGCCACATTCGCGACGAGGCTGACAAGACATTTGAGGCTTTGAACGAAGCCATTCAAATCGGCAGGGAAGCGCGACTTCCGGTCCAGATCTCACACATCAAGTTGGGAAGCGTCGCTGTGTGGGGACGAGCAGGGGAAGCAGTAGCGCTTATCAACAAAGCGCGCGCAGGTGGGCAGGATATTACCGCGGACTGTTATCCGTACGATGCGTGGAGCTCAACGATCAGAGTTCTGATTCCGAGTGGCCGTCATGACGATCCGGCGGATGTGGCGCGTGGATTGGCAGACGTTGGTGGACCAGCGAACATCACTATTGTCAGTTGCTCGGCCCATCCCGATTACGAGTTCAAGAACATGGAAGAGATCAGCAAGCGTGAAGGGATTACGCCGGTTGAGCTTTACATGAGAATCGTGCGCGATGGCGGCGCGGGCGTTGTATGTCATTCCATGAAAGACTCCGATATCAGCACGTTTTACCGGCAACCGTGGGTGATGGTTAGTAGCGATGGTGGAATCGGGTCGCGCCATCCGCGGGGCGCCGGTTCTTATCCACGTGTGCTCGGCCGATACGTTCGTGAGCTTCGTTGGTTAACTTTGCCGGAAGCGATCAGAAAGATGACCTCGCTACCGGCGCAGCGCTTCAAACTAAAAGATCGTGGTCTGATTCGCGCCGGGTTCAAAGCCGATCTGGTGGTGTTCGATGCCAGGAGCATCATCGATCGCGCGACTTTCCAGCAACCTCAATTAACATCGGAAGGAGTACAGCGTGTGTTCGTAAATGGCGTTGAGGTTTGGAGCGATGGAAAGGTCACCGGTGAGCGTCCCGGTCAGGCGTTGCGTCGATCTGAGAAGTGAGTCTCAGAATTTGGCGCTTTTCGAGTCACAATTTTCGTCACTGTCGCGGCAACATCGTCCGATTTCCTCAGAAAATCGTTACGGCATGAGTATTGAAGCCAGTGGCTGTGGTTTGAACTGTAGCTGACTGGTTTTGATTCATGTCGTCACTGATTATTTCACTAATAGGATTCACCGCCCTCGCGATGATCGTGCACGAGTTGGGCCATCTGCTGGCCGCGCGCTTGTGCAAAGTTCCCGCCTCCGAACTCGGATTGGGAATGGGACCTCGCCTCATCGGTTTTAGCCTCGCCGGCATTCGCTTCAATCTGCGCGCGATACCAGTTGGCTCGTTCGTGAGACTTGACGGCACTGCGTTGAAGGAAAGATCCGTGCGAGCCCAACTCCTCGTACACCTCGGCGGAGTGATCTTCAATGTCGTCGCCGGCTTGCTTACTTACGGCACCATGTTTGGTTGGTTGAATTTACTGCTCGCCGCCGGGAACATTCTTCCGCTTTACCAGCACGATGGTTGGAAGTGCGGCGTGGTGATCATGCGCGCGTTGATGCAGCGCAAGAGTCAGCCGGCTGAACGCGTATTCACGTTCTCGGGTGGGTTCGTGAGCCTGCTGATTGCGTGGGCCGTCGTGCGAATGTTTATCTGAGAGGGAGTTTGCCGCAGATGAACGCGGATGACGCTGATCAGAAATCTGATCCGCATTCATCCGCGTTCATCTGCGGCTTATTTATTTCTTAATCGAAACCCAAACACTGTGAACGCTGCCGTCGAACAGCGTGGCTTTCAGCAAATACGTGCCCTGGGCGTTGCCGCCAAGCGCTTTCGTGTTCAGGTTGAAGTGCCACTCGGTTCCGGTGAGCCGGAACTGATTTCCGGTTGTCGCCGCATCGGTTGGCGTTGCGTCGATCGCAGGGTCACTATCAGTCGAGTTGCTGTACTTGATGGCCTGAAGCGTGTGGATGCCTGTTGTCAGCGGAACTCCGAAACAGATTGCATTGAACTTCACCGGAATGGTGCTGTTCAGCTTGAACGCCCGCAACGGATCGGCGAAGGTGCCTCCGTTTCCGTTCTCAATCGAGCCGTTGATCGGCGACAGGAACCCGTTGAAGACACTGCACGCCGTCAGGATCGTCAGGTTATCGGGGACGAACGTTAGCGTGTAGTTATTGCCACCGTTACCGTCGCTGATCGCGAGCGTTCCGATGTTGATTGCGTACGTGCCGACGAGTTCGCCCGGTGCGCGGGACAGTGCTCCGGTGAACGTATCGGAGAAGGCCAGCGAACCGCTGGTAATCTGATACGTGAACACTGGATCGGGATCTCCAAACGTCTTGGTCTGCGGATCCGCTTTCACCGTGATCGGCCGTTTCTTGATCTCGAAATTCTTGCTCACGAACGTCAGGTTGTAGTTATTGCCACCGTTGCCGTCGTTGACTGTGAGCGAACCGATCGTGATCGCGTAGAGGCCGACATTCTGGCCGGCCGCTCGACTGAGCGCGCCGGTGAAGGTGTCGCTGAAAGCGAGCGTGCCGCTCGTGAGCGTATAAGTGAACGTGGGATCGGGATCGCCGTAGATCTTGAACTGACCTGCATCGGCTGTCACCTGAATGGCCCGTTTGTTGATGGTGAATTCGGCGCCGTTGTTGGTGATGATGTAGTTGTCCAAAGCCGAGAGCGGCGTTGCGCTCAGCGTCGCCGTGATGTGGTAAGTCGGCGGGCTGGCGTTCTCACCCGCGACACGACTGTAAGTTGCAGTCACACCATCACCAGCGAGGAAATTCGAACCGCTGCCAGTGAATACTGGATCAGGATCGCCGTAGGTCTTGCTTGCTGGATCAGTGGTCCAGGTAGCCGGACGTTTCTTGATTTCGAAGTTATTCGAAACAAAGGTCAGGTTGTAGTTGTTGCCGCCGTTGCCGTCGTTGATGGCGAGGGTGCCGATGGTGATGGCATAGAGCCCGACGTTTTCACCAGCCACGCGACTCAACGCACCGGTGAAGGTGTCGCTAAAGGCGAGCGAACCGCTGGTGATGCTGTAGGTGAACGCTGCCGGATCGGCGTCGCCGTAGATCTTGAATTGACCCGCGTCAGCAGTCACTTCGATTGCGCGTTTCTTGATTTCGAAGTTATTCGAAGCAAAAGTCAGGTTGTAGTTGTTGCCGCCGTTGCCATCGTTGATGGCGAGGGTGCCGACGGTGATGGCATAGAGCCCGGCGTTTTCACCAGCCACGCGACTCAGCGCACCAGTGAATGCATCCGGTGGAACCAGAGAACCGCTCGTAATGGTGTAAGTGAAAGTCGGGTCTGCATCGCCGTAGATCTTGAACTGACCCGCGTCAGCAGTCACCTGGATAGCGCGTTTCTT
>JAICQI010000162.1 GCA_025937955.1 Pyrinomonadaceae bacterium | reverse complement strand
TGCCGACGAACAACAGCGAACCCTCGAGCTGAATCCGTTCCTTTTGAATTACGTGGGCGAGTGCGATGAGCGCTGCCAGTCCACAACCGTCGTCCGCGATTCCCGGCGCGAACAGTCTGCCATCCCGTCTGAAGACGGTGAAGTCAGCGTCTTTGGAAAACACAGTATCGAGGTGGGCGCTTACGACGAGTAGCGGCGAGAATGAAGCGCCTCTGATGAGCCCGAGACAGTTGCCTTCTTCATCGATCTCGACTTCGGTCAATCCGAGCTCGCGAAATCTCTGACTGAGATACTCAGCGCGTTCCTGTTCGCCGAAAGGACTCGCCGGAATCGAACAGATGCGAATCTGCTCCTCAGTGATTGCGTCAGCGTTTGTTTCGAAGAAACGGAGTGCGCGCCCAATCGCCGGAGAGGACATCAATTGAGCCACAGATGAACGCAGATCGACCCGGATCACAACAACCCCATAATCTCGCTCTCTTCGAGCACCCCACTAGCCGCTTTCGCATGATCGTAAATACGATTGACACGACTCTCGCTCGGTTCGAGCCCGCGCTTCTCGAGCCAGTAGATGACGTTTGACTTGCCACTCATGGGGCCAATCTCGATCACCTGCTCGAGGCCAAACTCACCAGCAGGCACGCCGGAGTAAACGATGTCAGCCAACCGGTGATCGCCTTTCCTGTAACTCTTGATCACGGCCGCGGCATGTACGCCGGTCGCCGTCCGGAATGCGTCGCGCCCAAAAACCGGATAGTTCGAAGGCACGTTCCAACAGCAAATCCGCGCCGCTGTTTGGCAGTACTCACCCAAGCGCGAAAGATCGTTATCGATCCAACCGAGCAGCTTGAGATTCACCAGCAACTGGTCGAGCGGCGTGTTGCCGACGCGCTCGCCGATTCCAAGCGCCGAGCCGTGCAGCTGATCCGCGCCGCCCTGAATCGCGGCGATAGAATTGATCACGCCAAGTCCGCGATCCTGGTGACCGTGCCAGTCGAGCCGTATGCCGCCACCCTGCTCTTCAATGATGTCTTTGACAAACTTCACTACCGCGCGCGCGCCGTCGGGCGTGGAATGTCCCACCGTGTCGCACACGCAAACTGCCTTCGCGCCGCAGCGAATCGCAGTCGTATAAAGTGCGCGAATCGTTTCGGGTTTGGCGCGCGTAGTGTCTTCAGTGACGTACATCACCGGCAGTCCCTGGCCCACCGCGAAAGAGACCGCTTCTTCCGTCATCTGTAACAGTTTCTCCAACGTCCAGTCTTCCGCGAAGAAGCGCACCGAAGAAGATCCGATGAACGTGCAAGCCTCGATCGGAATTCCCGCGCGTTGCGAGATTTCGACGATGGGAATGATGTCGTTGCGATGCGTGCGAGCCGCGCAGTTGGGACGGATCTTCATTTTCTTGTCAGCAATCTCGCGCGCGAGTCGTTCGACTCCGGCAGCGTGAGTGCCGCCGGCGCCGGGCAATCCGATGTCTGCCGTGTCGAGGCTCAGCGCTTCCATCAAGTGAAGCAACTCGAGTTTTTGTTCGACAGGAGGTTCGGAGACAGAGGGCGACTGCAAGCCATCGCGTAACGTTTCGTCATCGATGCCGATGTGCCGCTTAGGGGCTTCCAGAGACGGTTCAACGGTATTCCAATCGTAAACTAATTCCTCGATTGTCATAATCGGATTACAGCAACCGTGGAATTGAATGTCAAGATGAGCCTTATTCGCAGATCCCTGTTGCTATTGCCATGAGTCTGAGCTAGTTTAACGCTGGCTTGAACAGGGCCTCCGCTCGCGGCGCACGTCTTATCGATCCCCAAGTTCTAAGGATTAGTTGATAGGTGACCATCACCAAGGACCCATTTGATGCTTTGCTTGAGTGGCTCGATCCGGATCGCGAAAAAGCAGGACAACGCTACGAGATAATTCGCGCCGGTTTGATCCGCATATTCGTCTCCAAAGGTTTGAGTGATGCGGAACACTATACCGATGAAGCTATCGACCGCGTGGTGAAGCGACTGCCTGAAATCCAGGCGAAGTACGTTGGCGATCCTGCGCGTTACTTTCACGGCGTCGCGCGGAACCTCATTCTCGAAGCCGGGCGGCGACGGGAAGTCGCGACCGACGTGCTGCCGCTACGCATCACTCACGAAGTTGTCAGAAGTGACACTTCCGAATGCCTGGCAAAGTGTTTGAAACTGTTGCCCGCTGACAAACAGGAGTTCATTCTCGACTATCATCTTTACCAGGGACATGCGAAGGTTGAGAACCACCGGCAGATGGCCGGCGAGCTTTCGATTAGCGAGGGTGCGCTGCGAACGCGCGCCCACCACCTGCGCGTAAGCCTTGAAAAATGCGTGCTGGAATGTATTGCGCAGTCGAGACAAAACAAAACGACGGTCGAACGACATATAGGGTAGCGGCGGTAATTCCAGCGCGATCTTAGGAGCGGCATCATAGTTAAAAAAGTGCAAAACGAGGTGAGGAGATATCTGCTCGGTCAACTGGAGGAGGCGGAGCAGGAGAGAATTGAGCTCCGTTTGCTGACGGATCCTTCATTCGGCGAGGAGTTTGACACGGTCGTCGATGAGCTGACGGATCAGTATGTCAGGGATGAATTGACGGACGACGAACGCAAGCATGCTGAAAAACATTTCCTGAGCGCCGCGGAACGGAAACAGAAATTGGAGTTTGCGACTGAATTGCTTAGTCACGCCGACGCTGAACGTGGTGAACGCGCTGAACGTTCTCAAGTGGCAACCGTTCGGCCCATCGTAGCGCCGGCGACGCCGAGTTTGCTCGACCAGATCCGCGCGTTTTGGAGACGACCTTCTCTTGCACACGGAGGTTTGATTGCTGCGGTACTGCTTGTTGTCGCTGGTCTTGTTTTCTTTCTTTTGTCATTCGGCAGCTCGTCAGAATACATGGCCCTCAACGTACCGCTTAGTAGCTCGGATCGGGCTGAGAGTGTCGCCCCGGTTTCGGCGCAATTGGCAGGCGCCGGTCTCGAACTAAACCTGCCCATCCCGGAACAAGTGAAGGACGCCAAAGACTTTCGGCTTAAGCTAAGCGATGAGAACGGAGTTGAGCGGGATTTGACGATAGTTGAACGAACAGATAAGGCGATCAAAGTCAGAATTCCGGCGGCGTGGCTAAGCCGTGGCAGCTACGTAATCCATCTCTCCAGGGTGAATCCTGATGGTAGTGCGGAACGAGTTCGCGGTAGTTATAACTTCGTAGTTGAGTAGCGTCGCTTCAATCCCCAGGCAATCCCACCCAGCAAAGCTAACAGTAATCCACCACCAACTGCATTTTGAACCCCTGGCGGAGCGACGGCCGGCACGGGTAATTTGATCGACTCTTTGAATTCGCCCTGCAAGGTAAAGCCGGCCCAGTAGTGTGGTGACTGCCACAGCGGATTTTGCCGGACCGTATTCTGAGCGGCGCGTAAAGCCTCTGCCGGCGCCATGCCTTTTTGCAGCATGTTGGCGTAGAAGTTTTTCATCAACTCCGCGGTCGCTTCATCGTCGACTTTCCACAAACTCGCCACCACGCTCGAAGCGCCTGCGTGCATGAAGCCGCGCGTCAAACCGATCAGTCCTTCGCCCCGTACGTCTTTGCCCAGACCTGTGCGACAGGCACTCAGCACGACAAGATCGACCGGGACGTGAAGACTATAAACATCCCGCATCGTGATGAAGCCGTCTTGTTGGTTGCCGTCGAGGTCGAGCGTGGAAAGGAGGAACCCTGACTTCTCCGGATTCTTTGGATTGAGCAAGCCATGTGTGGCGAAGTGCAGGATCGCATATTTTGAAAAGTCCGTTGTTTCCAACACGCCACGCGAAGCGTCGAATCCCCTTTTAATCAATGCTGCTGAGCCCGCGAGGTCACTCAGCTTCTTCAATTCAGATTTGCTGTAGTGGAGCGGCTGGATCGTGGCTATATCTATATCGTCACCTTTGACCTCGATATCGCGATCTGATTTCGTCGCCAGTAACTCACCGGAACCCGACTTTTTGAATTGCTGGTAGTTTGACGCGAACACCGGATCGCCAAACGCTGCGAGAATTTGGGTTCGTCGTGGCCGCTGCTGTCGCTCCTGGCGGAGTTGGCCCAGGACTGATGCTGACGGTGCATTTACCACTTCGTAGTTTGCCACGAGCGGCGTTTGATCGCGCGAAGATAGCGGCAGCAATTGAAACGGAATGTAATTCAGCGCACCGTCGGCCACTACGATTATGCGGCGAGCGTTCAAATGATTCGCGACTGGACCAAGAACCAGTTTTGATAACTCAGCGGTAGCTTTGTTGAGACGTTTATCGGTGTCGTCGTTTGGCTCGACTGAGAGCATTTCATAGACGTCCTTCACCGCTTGCGTAATGACGTCAGCTTTCTCCAAGTCAAAAACTCTTGCGTCGTTACGCGTTATGGCCCAAAGATAACTGCCATTCCGTCCCAGGAAATACTCGAGCAGCATCGTCTGGTCGTCTTCGATGATCAGATCCTGGATCTGCTTTACCGAGTAGTTGGCCGTCTCTTTGATCTGGTCGTAGTGCGGGTTCTGTTTTTGCAGCTTCTGAACGACTTGTTTGTGTTGCTCGCGCAGACGCGTTAACGACGTCTCCAACTGATGGAGCTGATCTTTGTTGTAGTCTGCCGCAAGGAGAGTGATTGTCTGTTCTGCTTTGGCGAGTATCGCCTGGCGCAGTGTTCGCTCCTGTTCGGCAAGTTGTGGATCTATGCCGGTGACGATTTTGGTTTGCGTATCACGCAACAGCGCGGCCAGTGAGCGAGCGCGGGCTAGTTCGCTGGCCTGAAAAGCACGCAGGTCCATACCCTGTGACGGCTGCTGCTTGTGCTTTCGCATCAGGCAATCGATGTAAGTCTCATAACGCTCGTGAACGCTGGCAGAGAAGGCGGTAGCTAACACACGACTGTTCAAGTCGCTTCGTATGTCTTCAGTGGTCTCGATCGACTCCCTCAGATAATTCTCGGCCGCATCGTAATTACTCTCCTTTAACTCCAGACGTCCGAGGGCGAAGGCAACACCGGCCTTTTCAACCGGAGCATCCGCTTCGCGAAAGTGTTTCAAGGCTGCCTGGTAATTGGTGCGGGCTAGTTCAGTTTTTCCCTGCCGTTGGTAGACTTCGCCTATCAACGCTCTTATCTCTGCGGCATCACCCTGTTTGTTTTTAGTCTCATAAAACGCGAGCGGAGGCAATAGATGTTGGAGCGCGAGGTCGTACTTGCCGGTCGCCATATACACCTGTGCCATGTACCCGTGGCATTGCGAGGCATCAAGCTCACGGTTCGAATCACTCGAGGCTTCGAAAAGCTCGAGAGCCTGTTCCAGTTCGGTGAGGGCGGTGTCGTAGTTCTTGAGCAGAAATCGAGTGTAACCGATCAACATTTGCTGAAAGTTATAAAAGCGCTCATCCTGAGCCTGGAGGTAGTACTCCTTCGCTCGTTGCGACTGGCTTAAACCATATTCAGGTAAGCCGCTTTCACGAAAAACGTAAGCCATACCGGCAGCGATACGAGCCATTCTGGCCGGGTCCTCTTGATTGTCGATCAAATTTTGGGCTTGAGTTAGATAAGAGAACCCATTAATCCACTCCCCTTGCCGGCTTTCAACGAAGCCCAATTGAGTGAGCATATCGGCTTCCTTCGCCAGATCATTCCGCTGACGCCAGATCTGAAGCGCCGATTCATAGTATTGAGCTGCCTCGCTGAACTTGTTTAAAGCGAAGTTGTAGGTACCGAGGAACTGATACGTAGTCCCAACGCGCTCCTGATCGCCTGTTGATTGAAAGAGCGACAGTGCCTTCTTGGCTGTTTCTATCGCGAGCTCGTGGTTTTCAGGGTTTTGTTTCCTGCTTAGATCGAGCAGTTCCTGGGCTCTTTTGTGAGTATCTTCATTTATGGCAGTGAACGACACACCCCCGGACAAATGCCAACTGAGGATCAGGCAAAAGAAAAAGGTGAGTGTCGCTTTCATCAAACACTAAACGAACACGTCGAAGGCGTTGGTTACGGGGTCGTAATCCAACGCCTTCCGTGTGACTCTAACTGGCAGCGGCCTTGCTGGTCTTGCCGTTCTTGCTGAAGTTTCGGTTGATCGGAAACTTCGGAGCCGCTTGTTTCATCCGTGCTTTTCGCGTTCGGATATCACGTGGGAAGTTTTTAATTGAGACGGCCTCGTAGTCGCCGCCGGCTTTGTCGGTCGGATCACCCTTAAGGCCACCAGCCAGGGCCGCGCTCAGGTCTGGTGTTCCTTCCCCATTGTAGACGAGGCTGGCGATATCTTCGTCCAAAGCCCTATCGATGATCATTGGACCATTGACAGGCAATGGCGCCGCCAGGGTACGCCTCTGATCCTGTTCGTCATTGCTTGGAGTACGTTTTGTCGCCTCGAAGTACGCGCGAAGAAAACCAGCCCAGTTGTTCGTAATTTCGGTGCTGAACCGGTATCTATCATATTGCGCCATGATGCGACTATCTTTGGAAGGCTCCTGCCACGGAAAATAGATTGACAGCCCACGCGAATACTGAAATGCCGGTCCCAATGAATCGGAGGCAACAATAAGTTGCTCCGAGGACGATTGAGCGTCTCGCCTGGGGTTCTCCTTCACCAGCAGGTCCATCACTTTTTCACAGCCCTCTCGAATGTCTGTGAGATCGTTATTTGTGCTCCCTCCGCCTTCCAGTGCCTTGATCTTGTTGCTTAAGCAGAAGCAGAAGTCGTAAAGATCGGTGTACATCTCATTGAAAAAGCTTTGCGACCGCCAGTGCGACAACAAAACGCTGTCCATGGATAGCTCATCGGGTGGCTCTTTTTTAAGGGCGGTCGTCAACGCTTTCGACAGCTCCTCGATCTCCTCTTTAATGGTCGAGACTTTCTCGAGATCGCAAAGAGTTAGTTGAAAGGAATAACCAGCCAACAGGTAGTCAGCACTATTAAGCATGCAGGAGCGATGCATCTGGACCATCAAATCCCGGATGTTTATTGGTGTGTTTTCCGACAGCGCATTAAATATGCGAACGAGGATTTGCCGGTAAGGCCAACTGCCGACAAACGCCGGGCCCTGCGACGACAGCATATATTTGGCCGTACCTTGTAACTCGAAAGCGACTTCAATCGAGCTAACAGAGCAACTGTGGAAACTAACTAACTCGAAAGTTGAGTCTTCGAGCTCGATGGTGTGCTTAAACTCAGCCAAAATCTCCCCAAGGTCGAGCAACGTCAGCGAACTCTGGCTCGCATGTTCGTCTTGCATGAAGATGTCGTTACCGACCACAACACCGTGGCCAAGCATAAACAACATGTAATGGCGAGCGGGGTATTTGTCAGCACAGAACCGCAAAAACCCTCGCAACGAAGCCTGAGGGCTTGGTTCTTCCAGCCGATCACCGCGAGGGTAGAACTCGTCTTCCATTTTTGGCGCGACCGGCGGCTTATAGTTGATTTGATAAGTCTCCCTTAACACCCGGTTGAGTGCGTTTCTTATTAGTTCCGGATTTACTCCTGCTACCGCTGGCTCCGGCGAGCTGGTTTGTTCATCTCGCCAGAGCTTGTCTTCGATCAGGCTGCGCACTTCGTCACTGCTGCAGAAACCAATGCTGGCACGTCCGGGTGACTTCAGCTTGTTGACAACATTCACGTCGAAGACGTGAGTGGGAGTTCCTTCGGTGTAAGGATCAAACTGCGCCACGACGTTGGCAGCATGATGAAATCCGGCATCCTTGATGGCTTTCAACTGCGACACCGCGCTGACCGCCAGCGGGTTGTCAGTGGCAAAGTAAAACATTATCGTCCATTCTTTGGGTTCGCACATCTCAAATCTCCTCCTTCGGAGTCACGTGGATACGTGAGACACTAGTCGGGCAGCTTCAAAGATTGGTCTTAATCATGAACCTTGGCTACCTTACTGGGCGACCAGAAAGGGTGCTGGGCATGTAGAAATAACCAGAGGTGCGACAAGGCTATTCCCAGGTCAGTTTCCTGTCAACCAATCTCTGACTTGCTGCTTCAATGATCAATGCGAAACTTTCAGAAAATGTGTCTGGGGGCTTCAGTGCGGCGAGCGGGGCAAGCCCCTCTTCCTGACTTGTTATTTTCTGAGTTGTTTATTTCCCCTGGAGGCCTTGGGCAAGAACAAGTCAGGAAGAGGGGCTTGTCCCGCTCGCACTGATTTTGACGAAGCGCGCTCCTGTGTTATAGCCTCTTGCGCAATTCAGCATGAAGACAATCGCCCTGGGGTCTGATCGGGCCGCCAAAATCATGGCTGTGCGTGCCACTGTCGCCCGCATCGCAACCATCGACCCCGCCTGGGCTAACGCCAACGTGGTCGCGCGACGCGTCGAGACCAGCGTCCCCGCCATGCCGCTTACAGACTGGCAACTGATGCAGGGTGCCCGGGAACGCGCCCTGGCGGCGCACGAATCACTACAAAGCCGGCGTCTCGAAGCCGACATTTACGTCGGACTCGAAGGCGGATTCCACTCAGTTTCCATCGAAGGTGAGTGGCACACGTTCCTGCGCGGGTGGGCATACGCCACCAACGGGGAACAGGGCGCGTTCGGCGCGGCGCCGTCAATTTCAGTCCCGCCACACATCGTCAAAGCCGTCGTGGAAGGCCGGCGGGAGCTTGGAATCGTGATAGACGAAGTTAGCGGCGGCTTTGACGTCAGGAGCAAGCAGGGCGCGTGGGGAATTTTGTCCCGTGACCTGGTGACGCGTTCGATGAGTTTTGAGCTGGCTCTAATCGCAGCCTTTGCGCCTTTTTACAATCCCAAACTTTACACATAAATCAGAATGGATGAACTGGTAGGCCAAGTGAATCATGAGGAACCGCCGCCACACTCGCGCGCGAACGCGGGTTGGGTGGAAGTGATTGCCGGATCGATGTTCTCGGGGAAGTCAGAGGAACTGATCCGGCGCCTGCGTCGCGCGAAGATTGCGCGGCAGAAGGTGCAGGTGTTCAAGCCCGAACTCGACTCGCGCTTTGCAGAAAACCAGATTGTTTCCCACTCCGAGATGCGTCACGAATCGGCTAACAGCCGTTCGGCGGCCGAGATCCTCGCGAAGGTCGATCCGGACACGGAAGTGGTCGGCATCGATGAGGGACAGTTCTTCGATAACGAACTGGTTAACGTCGCCAATACACTCGCTCAGCGAGGCGTGCGCGTGATCATTGCAGGTCTCGATCAGGACTACACCGGCAGGCCCTGGGAACCGATGCCGCAGTTACTCGCCATCGCCGAATACATCACCAAGACCCACGCCATCTGCATGAAGTGTGGCCAACCCGCAAACTACTCTCAGCGCACCTTTCAATCCGAAGAACGCGTCGCTGTCGGCGCCGCCGACAAATATGAGGCACGCTGCCGCATGTGCTTCGTCCCACACGCCGACGAACCGACGGTCCATGAGGGTTAATCGTCCGGACCGGATTATATAGAGGTAGGCATTTATTGATCGTTGGAAATCATCGCCACTCACCTTGAATAAAGAACCCGGCCCAGTAAACCGGAGAATTCCAACGCGGCTGTTTGCGCAAGTGAAGTTGGGCGGCTTGCAGTGCTGCGGCAGGCTTCTTGCCGTTGGTGAACATTTCTTTATAAAACTGTTCCATGAGCTTCGCGGTCGCGGCGTCGTCGACTTTCCACAAACTGGCTACCAGGCGAGCG
>JAICQI010000459.1 GCA_025937955.1 Pyrinomonadaceae bacterium | reverse complement strand
GCGCACTAACCAAGTAGCCATAGGATCGGCGGTTCATTGCATCAACCTCCTCGGAATTCATTGCGAATCATTCCAGTGTGTTCGTGTGATACTGCACTGGCATTTCGCAATCGAAATGCCAGTGGAAGAAGCTTGAACTATCGACGATTCTGCGAACGTACGCTCGCGAGCACGTCGTAGATTTACGAGTCTCGTAAAAACTAATCTTAGTTTTCGGGGGAAATGAAATGGAACTGTAAGGCCTATTTATTTTTGAGTTCAAGGCCGACAGCGTCGCTGGTCCGGCTGCAACTAATTATGTTGCAGGGATCGTGTAAGTTTGAATTCGTATTTTCGTCAGCCTAAAACGAAGTGGCTGCGTTAACTATCGCCATTTCAACAACGCATTCATGGTTCAGCCGTCGCGTACGCGCACATTGTGTAATTGTCATAACTGCATAAAGTATCTTCCGGTAGTTCGCATTTCTGCGATCACAGAGGCGGAGCGCGAAGGACTGAATTTTGAGACCACATCCAATCCGAGTGCGCTCCACTCGTCGAGCGGTGATGAAGCTGATTGGCGGCGGCATCGAGATTCATTGGCTGCGCAATCTACATGTGGAGGACTGGTGAGCGCTCTCGAATCTCCGCGGCCGCGAGCGCTATCTTTCCTGATTTCGCGGGAAAGTCTGAACTCGGTTGCAGTCAAAAGAAACTCTACTGCGTCTCGATCCACGAGCTTGACTCGTGTGACATCGAGAACGACCATGAGCCTATTGTGCTTGTTCAGCAGAGTTTTAGCGCCTGCAGATCCTCTTTCTGCATCCGGCCGCTCAGAAAGATCACAAGAGCTACGATCACTACGCCAAACATCCGAATGTTTATAATTCCTCTACTGGATTCCATTTTCTCGTTCGCGCGCAGGAACTCACCGTAGCCGAGGTAATCGTGTTCGCTGAAGAATTCAGTCACGGGTTCTCTCTCTGCAGAGGCTACGCTCACAGTATAAACAGCATCCAGGGCACGCCGATCACGAGGAAGACGGCGAAGAAGATCAGGCCGAAGATTGCGCCCAGGCGCCAGTAGTCAGCGGCCGGCAGATAGCCGCTGCCGTAGTACACCGGGCTCGG
The DNA here is from genome assembly GCA_025937955.1 of Pyrinomonadaceae bacterium. Classification (GTDB taxonomy): domain Bacteria; phylum Acidobacteriota; class Blastocatellia; order Pyrinomonadales; family Pyrinomonadaceae; genus PSRF01. The sequence goes on along the minus strand of JAICQI010000459.1, from coordinate 4,141 downwards.
TCCCGTCGCGTAGGGTGTGATGATGCCCATGATGCCGAGCTGCAGGCACAAGCCCAGGGCGAGTGCGTGTATGTTGACGCCTGGAATTGTCGATCCGACCGCCAGCAGCACCGGGATCATCGCGGTGACGTGCGCCGTAATGCTCGCAAACAAGTAATGGCCGAAGAAGTTGATGAGTAGCAGCGTCAGAACCGCGACGCTCGGCGAGACACCAGTCAACTGCCCGGCGACACTCTCCGCAAACCATTTCACGAAGCCTACCCGAGTCAGGCCATCCGCAAGCGCCACCAGCGTAGCGAACCATGCCAGCGTATTCCAGACAGCGGAATTTTTCGTCACGTCATCCCAGGTCACAACGTTCAGCACCATCATTAGGCAGATCACCACAAGCGCGGCGGTGGTCGCGTTGACGTAGTTTCCCGCGAAAATCCACAGCCCCAACGCGATCACAACCAGCACAGCCAGCGTGATTTCGCGCGAGGTCAACCCGCCCAATTTGCCAATTTCCTTTCCAGCCCACTCCGTTACCGCGCTGCCTTCTGTGACTTCAGGAGGGTAGAGCCAGTAGGCGAGCAACGGAACGAGAATAAGCAGCAAAATTCCCGGCACCGCTGCTGCCGCAAACCAGTCGCCCCACTGAAGCTCTACATTTACGGTTTTCCTGACCAATTCCTTTGCCAGCAAGTTGGGCGCTAGGCCGGTTAGAAAGAGGGTACTGGTCACACAGGTACTGGCAAGAGCGACCCACATGATGTATGAGCCGATCCGGCGCTTCGACGGGTCGTTCGGTTTCGAGTCGTAGAGCGGCGGCAAATTCTTGATGACAGGATAGATTGTGCCACCGCTGCGCGCCGTGTTCGAAGGTGTGAACGGCGCAAGCAGCGTGTCCGCAAGCGTCACGGCGTAGCCCAGTGTAAGCGTCTTACGCCCCATCGCTTTCACCAGTAGCAACGCGATGCGCCGCCCGAGGCCGGTCTTTTCGTAGCCGAGAGCAAACATGAACGCCCCGAAGATCAACCAGACCGTTGAGTTCGAAAACCCTGAAAGTGCCCACGTAAGAGCGGCATTCGTCGGGTTGAAGCCTGGCTTGGCCAGGTCTGCCGGGCCATACAGCACCCATGGGGCAAGCAGCGTTACTACAGTGACACCGATCAGGCCAATGGCGCCGCCGGGCAAAGGCTCGAACATCAAGCCGACAATCACGCCGGCAAAGATCGCGAAAAAATACCAGGCGTGTTGCGCCAAGCCTGCTGGCGCCGGGATGAGCGCAATAGCGATCGCCACAAGAAGTGGCGCCAGGTGTTTCCATGTGATGCTGACCGAACTCTCCTTTTTGACTGTTGCAGCGGACGTTACCCCCGTAACTTCGACCTTAGGGCTGGACTTCATATGATTCTCCTTTGCCGCATTTGCGAAGCCGTTGCAGGCCCGAATCGAACGTTGTCGGCGCGGCCTCGATCGATCATATTGGCTGGATTCGTACGCAACGTTGATCTCGCGTCCTGCTCCACGTCGGATGAAATACCTGTAGTGACCATCTGATACCGTCAACCAAATCTTCGGCGGCGCGGCCCTCTCTAGAGCGCTTCGCCGTCGATCCCAGCTTCGGCTGCCTCGGCGTCTTTCTTTTACGCGCCCAACTCCCGTTTAGAGCTGAGCGGCGGCGGCCGAGACGTCTGTTAGTTTATGAAGTAGTCCTGTTTGATTTTCTTTCTCCATGTTGACTCAGACGAAAGCGCCGGAGATTGAGACTCTTCGCCGGGCAGCGATTCGTCGCTTTGGTTGGCGTGCCGACCACGCCATCGAAAGCTGCTCTTGCGCAATGTAAATGCCAACTGCAACCGATTGATACTTCGATGCTTATGGGGGTGGAGGCTAACGAAGAACTCGTCAATTTACGAGTCTCGTGAAAAGTGCTTTGCTTTTGGCGGGAGAATGAAACGAAACTGTAACAGTTCATTCGCACTAATCGGTCGTGGTTCGAAATGCTTGCCTTACGACTCTCCAGAATACATAGTCGATTGGCAGACATCACAGGAGGTGCCTGGTTCTAACTAGAAAGCAAACGACCGCTCCGTCGTTGTGCTGCTGGCAGTCCTCCAGGGAGGGGACTCCAGAAAGTGAACAGAACGATGTCGTTATCCCTTTCGGCGACGATGGGCAATTAAAGGCAGTGAGGTGTTGATTGCGTCATTTTTATGAAACACGCTTATCCGCATCACTTATCTGAAGAGATTCTGAGACTCTGGGACAATTTTTCGGAGACGGGACGCTCTAAGAGATACAACAAGCTGCCTGATGGTGAGGTTCTCGAGTATCTCATATCAACCTGCTATCAGGTGAGCATGATGCGCGAGGAACTGAGATCTCAGCGTTTCAGGATAGCGCTTTGTGATCTCTCAGAGTTTCCTCCTGAAGTCGGCCCTCCTTACGGGTTTCTCAGAATTGTTTTCACGGAGCCACGTGCTTTCCATGAATACGAATTGCTGAAATTGAGCCCCGCCTCTGAATTCGAAAGCTCGCTCATCGGTGTCTGTCACGATCCCGCGAAAGGCCTGCAGATATGGGGATTGATTAACTCGGGAACCCGCTGGATACAGGCGTTTCAGGGCGGCAGCAAAATAATTATGCCCATGCCTGATTCTCTTGTCCTGGATATTACGGGACCGGGCAGCATAAGGGCTTACCGTGGGTCGAACATACTCGCGCAATTGAGCGCGGGCCGCATAACAATGCCTCATACGAATGTTTTGCATTCACGATGGTTAGCAAGACGGGTGGAAAGCGTCCATAAGGAAATTATCGAGATGCATATCAGAAACCGGCCTGGCGCCGACATAGCTTGGGCGACTATAAGTGAGAGTTTTGTTGCGAGACTTTATGAGCAGGTCATCAAACGGATAATTAGCAGCGTCAGAAACATGAAGCATGGAGGTATCATCATTTTGTTCCCCCCCGGCCTGATTCAGAGGATAACGTCTCCCAATCCGTATGTCTTCATAAAGTATATGTTCAAATACGAAGAGCCGGTGCGACGGTTGCGCTGGCTGACAGTCGCCATAATGAACGAACTCGCAAAGCACTACGGGTCATCCAAAGAACCCGGGAAAGTTGTCGGATGGGGCGAGTATATTGCCGCCAGTAATAAGACGCTCCTGGAGCTTGATGAGGCCCTCTTCGAGTGCGCGCGTTTGATCGCCAATTTGGCGACAGTTGACGGAGCGGTCATTTTAACCAGGGGGCTTGATCTCGTCGGCTTTGGAGCAGTAATAAAGGGCACCTTTAGCAAAGAAGAGATCATTGCACGCGCTCTAGACTCGGAAGGAGAACAGAGGGTATATGAGCGGGCTGAAGGTGTTGGCACCCGCCATCTTGCGGCCTATCACCTCTGCAAAGAGATTCCGGATGTGCTTGCTACCGTGATATCCCAGGACGGCAATACGAGCCTTGTCACGTGGATGAACGACTTCGTCACATACTGGGATTTCCTGCCTATGACCGTTGAGGATCCGGAACTCGTGTGATCAAAGAGGACAGTTTTCGCAAGACCTTGGGTACAATCGCATGAAGCGGTTTCCATTTTCGCCTTAGACGTGCCACCTCGTAGTGAATGAAGAATAATAAAGTCCCACAAGTGGGCCTCACTATCGAAGCTTGTCCTGCTGTACCTTCCTTGAAATGGCTTCCTGCACATCTTCGTTGGAGAGATTACCGAGGTGGCCTCCGCGCTCAAAGAAATAGGCGCGTTCTCCGAGTAGACCTTTAAGCCAGGCAACGTCCTCGGAACGGAGCAGAAAATCATTCTCGTTGCTGAAGAAACTAATTTTCGGGTCGTTCTTCAGTTGGGCGGCAACGGAATGCAAGTCGGAGAGCTCGAATAGCCGTCGGACTCCCGCCTCATCGTAGCTAATGTCGTTACGCTTATTGGCGTAATAGGGGAGCACGAACGCGTAGATGTACTCCATAAACGAGTATTCGTACGACTCACGGTGGGCAAAAGATTTTCGCAGCATCGTCGGCGGGTTTGCTATCTTGATAAGGGCTTGACGATTTTCAGTTTCGAAGATGAGATCACCCAGGTCTTTTCGAAAACTGAGGCCAACGAGGAACTTTGCTTCCATTCTGTAAACGGCAAGGGCTT
>JAICQI010000553.1 GCA_025937955.1 Pyrinomonadaceae bacterium | reverse complement strand
TTGCACAGACGCTGTGCAGGAGATGGTTGAGACCGCTCGCAGCGAGGCGCAGCGTCGTGGCATTACGAACGTGCAGTTTCGCCAGTGTATGGCCGATGCGTTGCCGTTTCCTTCGGATTCATTTGACGTCACTGTCTGTCGCCTCGGCGCGATGTTCTTTCCTGATCCGGTTGCGAGCCTTCGTGAGATGCTGCGCGTCACCAAGCGGGGCGGGAGCCTGGCGCTGGCGGTCTGGCACAAGAGCGAACTGAATCCCTTCTGTCACGTCATAACCAGCGTCATCGATCGCCACATCAATCCCGGCGCCGTCGATCCTGATGCGCCGAACGCATTTCGTTTTGCGGAGCCGGGTAAACTGGCAGGTGTGATGACCGAAGCCGGCGCGAGCGACGTGAAAGAACATGTGGTGAAGTTCAATCTCGAAGCGCCAATCTCTCCGGCGCAATTCTGGACCATGCGTTCTCAAACCTCCGACACGCTTCGCGAGAAGCTGGCCAAGCTCTCCGCCGGCGAACAGGCTCAAATAACAGGTGAAGTTGAACAAGCCGTCCAGGAATTCTTCCCCTCCAACCAGATGCGTTTCCCCGCACGGATGATTGTCGTTACGGGGAACAAGCCATAAATGGCTGTGGCTCATGCGACGGTCAGTTTTTGACCACAGGTGGGCCGGGTATGTTGTGGCTGCGTTGAGGTAGGGAATCTGCGCAAGAAGTTCGAGCCCGACGCCACTCCCCGCTACATCCTTACCGAACCCTGGATAACCTATCGCTTCGATCCCGGGTAAATTAGCCACCAAAAGGCACATAAAGCACAAAATGAGTTTTACGTTTTTGCGCCTTTTGTGCCTTTTTGTGGCCCATCCTTCTTTACAATCGTCACCCAGCGTCCCCTACCATCTCGAACACTGACTAGCCACGCTCGTCGAAACGATTTATGCGCTGCTGGATCTCTTCAACAATTTGTTTGACTTGTTTCAGATCACTGGCGTCGAGGTATTTCGCCAACTCCCTGAGAATTGATTGCAGGGGTGGGTTGTGAATGTGCAGTAGCGTTGCGACATCGTTTTCATAGAGCCCAACGCGGGTGAAGTTGCCCTGGCGATAGAGAGAGGGAAGTGCATAGAGTTTGAGTAGAATCAAGCCCTCGACCGTGACACAAACAATTTCCTGCTCGACAAAGCGTTTCGACGTCGTGTGATCTTTTCGCACTGCTTCGAACAACGGATTACTGGTCAGTAGCACGTCAATCTTCAGATTGCCAAACTTGCCCCGCGCGAAATCTCCGTCACGAGTCACAAGGCTTAACTCAGGCAGTTTATCCAACGCAGATACCGCCATAATCAGATCGATATCTTCAGTGTTGCGGCCTTCGACGTATTGCAGCAGCGCAATACCTCCGACGAGTACGTAATCGATTTCGCGCTCATGCAGCAGCGAGAAGAAACGTGCGACCGTTTCGATGAGTAGATCCGAGTTCATGAGAACGTCCTGAGTAGTCTCCGGATTGAACACAACCGCATTGCGAATAACTTCGCCGATATGCACTCGGGGTGAAATGGTGGGTCGCATACAGAACCGTTTAAGTCTAACTTACCAGGCAAGCAAAGACCAATAAATTAGCCACAAAAAGGCACAAAAGGCACAAAAACGATTTAGCAAATCGCTTGGAGCGCCTTGGATTTTCCCCGGCTTGTTTTGTGCCTTTTGTGCCTTTTTGCGGCAATGAGATTATAGGGACATGGACGATCTTTTGGCAGCGCGGTCGCAGATGGCCATGTCGCTCGCTTTTCACATTGTCTTTGCGGCGATCGGGATTGCGATGCCGCTTTTGACGAAGGCACTGTTTTGTGCCTTTGTGTCTTTGTGGTTAGACTTATCGCAAAGTACAAGGCGGTAAAACTTCAAGTGGCAATCCCGCAGGAATCTCTTTCGCCGTATTCGCCGCAACAGCTACAACGCTGGCGGACTGTGTCGATCGGCCTTTCGCTGTTGGCTTTTTTTATCGGCGCCGCTGCGTTCCTCGGCTGGGTTCTCCAGAACGAAACTCTGAAACGAATTCACCCATCGCTAGTCACGATGAAGGCGAACACTGCCGTTTGCCTGATGCTGACGGCCGCTGCTGTTATTTTGATTCAAGATCCATCCACGTCGAAGGCCAAACGTCGCCTGATCCAGCTGTTTGCCGTCACTGTCGCAGTAGTCGGGTTGATCACACTCAGCGAACATCTTCTCGGCTGGAACTCCAGCCTCGATCAATTGCTTTTTTTTGAGTCAGTACAAGAAGCGGGCCAGTCGTTTCCTGGTCGCATGGGCGTCGCGGCGTCGCTCAACTTCTCGCTGTTCGGCCCCGCACTTTTGTTAATGGATGCGCATTCCCGGCGATGGTTCCGCGTGTCAAACATCTCGGTGCTGCTGGTGATGGCGATCACGCTGCTCGTTTTTCTTTACTACTTTTACGGCGTCCAGCAAGTTGAACCCATCGGATTGTATTTCACGATCGCCTTACACACCGTCGTTGCTTTCCTTGGTCTTTCTGCTGCCATTCTGCTGGCGCGACCCGAACGCGGCGTTATCTCTGCGTTTCTTGGAAACAGCCCCGGCGCAATGGTCGCGCGACGTATGTGGCCTGCTTTGTTGATAGTGATTGTTCTGGGCTGGATTAGAACTATTGTCTTCAACGCCGGTTGGTACAATCCCGGATTTACCACCGCAATCTTTGTTTCGGCCAACCTTTTTCTGTTCACTGGACTGATGTGGTGGACTGCCGTATCACTGAACCGCACTGACAAAGAACGCCGTCTCGCCGATCTCGCTTTGCGACACAGCGAAGCGCGTTTGACGATTTTGGTTCGGGTCAGCGAATTGATCCGCACGCTTCACGATCCTTACGAACTGTCATACGCCGTAGCCGAGACTGTTGGCCGCCATCTCAAAGTCCGTCGTTGTTTGTTCAACGAGACTGACGTTGAACGCGATCTGGAGATTATTCACAACGATTATTGCGATGGGGCGGAGTCGGTTGCCGGTGAGCACCGGATATCGGAGTACAGCAGCATCACCTCGCGCGAGATGGAGCACGGAAATACCGTAATCAATTGCGACTCGAAGACGGATCCGAGGACCGCAGCCGATTACCACAGGGCTTATGAAGCGAATGGCGAGCGCGCGTACGTCGCGGTGCCGTTGATGCGCGAAGGACGTTGGGTCGCATCGCTGTGGGCCAGCGACGATCAGCCGCGCCAATGGACCAGGGAAGAGGTGTCGTTGCTGCAGACTGTCGCCGAGCGTACGTGGACGGCGATCGAAAAGCTCCGCGCCGAAGCTGAGCGCGAGCGATTATTAAAGAGCGAGCAGGAAGCCCGCGACGCTGCCGAAAGGGCTAATCAACTCAAAGACGAGTTTCTCGCCACGCTCTCACACGAGCTGCGCAATCCGTTGAACGTCATCCTTGGCTATTCGGAGCTGCTGCTGCGAATGCCGGATGTCCAGCAGTCGCCGCGTCTGATCCAAATGGGCGATGCGCTGCGACGTAACGCACAATCGCAGTCGCAGCTGATAAACGATCTGCTCGATCTCTCGCGTTTACAGCGCGGCAAGATCTCGCTCAACCATGAGACAGTTTCATTGGCGGCGATCATCGACAACGCCGTCGAAACTGTGCGCGCCGATGCAGCAGCGAAGGGGATCAACATTCACTCGCATGGCGGCGATCAGCTATTGCTCGTCGATGGCGATCGTTTGCGCTTGCAGCAGATAGCCTGGAACTTGCTGAACAATGCGGTGAAGTTTTCGCCGCAGGGTGGGCGCATCGACATAAGTCTCGCCGGCGAGCGCGATAGTGCGGTGCTGGTTGTTAGTGACACAGGGCAGGGAATCGATCCGAATTTTCTGCCGCACGTGTTTGAGATGTTTCGTCAGGCTGACGGCAGTAATCGCCGGCGGCACGGTGGCTTGGGCATTGGCCTGGCGCTGGTCCGGCAACTTGTGCAACTACACGGCGGCACGATCAGTGCAGAGTCTGGCGGGCCAAACAAAGGCGCGCGCTTCACTGTGCGCTTACCGCTGATGCGCGAGACTGCGGCGCCGGTTGTGGCTTCGACCGGAACTCTGGAGCTGAATGTTCTATCGCAGACCAACTTTCTGATCGTCGACGATTCTGAAGACACGATTCAAATGTTGCAGGAGTTGCTCAAGATTGGCGGCGCGAACGTGATGACGGCAAACAGCGGTGCTGAAGCCCTGCGACTCGCACGCGAGCATGAGTTTGACGTGATCCTTTCCGACATCTCGATGCCGGAGATGGATGGATTTGAGTTTTTGCAACGGCTGCGCGAGATAGAGGGACGGCAGGATGTTCCCGTCATAGCAATCACCGGCTTCGGCCGCAGCGCCGACATCGCACGTGTCCGCGCTGCCGGCTTCTACTCCCACCTGACCAAACCCCTCAACCTACAAGCGCTCGCGGACGTATTGCAGCAACTTAACCACAAAGGCACCAGGGCACTAAGTAGATGATCATCGACCCGACGCTACCGCGTTACGGTACTGACCCGATTCCTATCAGTTCACTTTGCTGAAATC
>JAICQI010000783.1 GCA_025937955.1 Pyrinomonadaceae bacterium | reverse complement strand
ATCCACGATTCGAAACGCCAACGTTCGAGAGTGTCTTCGATGTTCGTGGAGGAGTGCGCGAACACGAAGCCGGCGTCTTCGTTTTCTGTTAATGCAACTTTTGTACTCTCAACAGCACGATAAAGATCGTAGCCTAAGTTCTCAGAGATGATCCGGATTAACGCCGCTACCTTGTCTGGTTCAGAAGCTTGATTTCGGACCTCTCGGAGTACGCTCATCGTCTTTGGGTCCTTGAGAAAAACCGTGCGATGCCAGCTCGAGAGTTGTGAATACAACCACACTGGTACCGGAAGCTCCTTGCCCAATGAAACGTAGTGCGAGCCAAGACCGAGTTTCGGCGCCACGAGGTTCATCATGATTCTGCTGTCAAACGTGTCGCCCGCAATGGCTACGCCCGAAGTGCCCAGGACGGGATTTCTGCCAGTTTGTTTTCTACCAGGACCAAGATGCGCCAACGTGAAGTCGCTTGTTCCGCCTCCGAAGTCACCTATCAAAACTAACTCATCGTGGTCCAGTTGAGTTTCATATTGGTATGCGGCGGCGACGGGTTCCAATTCGAATGTAACTTCGGAAAAGCCGGCCAGCTCAGCTGCTGCTCTGAGCCGGTTGAGTGCCAACGTTTCGTCCGCGTCGTTTTCAGCTCCAGCGAAGCGAACGGGGCGACCAAGAACGACGCTGTTGGCTGAAACATCGAATTGTTCGATAACGGTGGTTCTCAGGCGCCTCAGGATGATGGCGATCAAATCTTCGAGAGTGTAATAGCGCCCGTTGATTTGGGTGGATGTGAACAGGCGACTCCCCAGGTAGGATTTGATGGAGAGAACGAGTCGTCCCTTGGTATCGGCTTCGAGGTACGAATTTATCGCTTCAGGACCGGCTTTCGTTTCCGCTTTGACTATTGCAGCGCGGTCTTTAGGTGGGAAGTACAGAATCGATCGGAAACTGGTAGTCGTACCGCGCCCAGCGTCGAAGCTGGCAAGCGTCGCCTCTTTACCCACGTCCGCTACAGCAATAGCGCTGTTAGTCGTGCCAAAATCTAGTCCGATAACTGCCGGCATATTTCAACAAAGTACAGGTTGACCTGTCAGAAATGCTAGTTCCCGAATCGGTCTTGAATGGATATTCAAGCTGCGGTTTTGTAATGATTGGCGCAAATCAGCAGCAGGTACATAGTGACTTGGCGCAGCTTCGCGCGCGCGCGGCGCAGGTGTGGTCGGAAGGAGCGCTTCGATTCGTCTTCGAACGTTCGCGCGATGCCATTCTTTTACTCGACGACGGCGTGTTCATTGACTGCAATCAAGCCGCAGTCGACATGCTGCGCGCAAACGGAAAAGACGAGCTGCTGTCGCTCTCACCCTCCGATCTCTCACCTGCTATTCAACCTGACGGCACTCCATCCTCGATCAAATCGCAGCAGATGAATGCAGTAGCACTCGAGCGCGGCAGTCATCGCTTCGAGTGGTTGGCAAAACGTCGCAATGGTAGCGAGTTCCCGGTTGAAGTCTTACTGACCGCGATCCCGTTTCAGGAAAGACAAATACTGTACGTCGTTTGGCGAGACATCAGCCGCCGCAAAGAAACAGAGCGAGAGCTATCGAAGTCGCGCGAAGCGGAGGACGCCTTCCGCGCCGGCCAGGGGCGCGTGCTCGAAATGATTGCACAGGGAGCCACACTCTCCGACGTTCTGGCCAGCTTAGTGACACTGATCGAGGCACAGTCTGAAGGAATGATCTGTTCGGTGCTGCAACTCAGCGAGGATGGGAAATATATTCGCCACGGCGCGGCGCCACGACTTCCGGAGATCTATGTACAAGCTGTCAACGGGGCGCCGATTGGACCAAAGAATGGTTCCTGCGGCACCGCGATGTATCGTGGGCAGCCGGTAATCGTGACGGACATGCTCACCGATCCGCTTTGGGAAGACTATCGCGAACTCGCAAAACTGTCGGGTTTGAGGGCGTGCTGGTCCACGCCGATCTTTACCGGACAGGGAAAAGTGTTGGGGTCGTTTGCGATGTATTACCGCGAGCCTCAGGCCCCGACTGGATCCGAAGCGCGACTCACCGAAGTTGCGACTCACATTGCCGGTATCGCGATCGAACACGAACGCGCCCAGAATGAATTGCAGCATACGCGTTCAGAGCTCGCGCATGTCGCTCGCGTCACGACGATGGGAGAGCTGGCTGCGTCAATAGCTCACGAAGTAAATCAGCCACTCGGCGCGATTGTGGGAAACGCCGATATCTGTCTTAGCTGGCTTCGGGAAAAGGAAGTGGATCTCAAGCAACTAGCAGAAGCACTGGAGGACATTGCCGGCGATGGTCACCGCGCCAGCCAGATTATTTCGCGGATTCGTTCGTTAGTAAAAAAGCATGTGCCTGAGAAGTCACCGCTGAACCTGAGCGACGTGGCGCGCGAGGTCATCGGACTGGTTGGTCATGAGGCGCAAAGAAAGCAAGTGACTATTCATCCGCAATTAAGTGAATCCTTGCCGGTGGTGGAAGCTGACCGCGTGCAGTTGCAGCAGGTGCTACTGAACCTTTGTATGAACGGCATTGAAGCCATGCACGAGACGGATGCGAATCAGCGGCAGTTAACTGTCCAGACAGTGCTGTCGGACGGGAGTGTTCTGGCTGCTGTGAGCGATCGTGGGATGGGGATTGAACCGGCCAACGCCGAACAGTTATTCAAACCATTTCACACGACGAAGTCAGGCGGCCTGGGAATGGGTCTCGCGATTAGCCGGTCGATCATTGAATCATTCGGCGGCAAGCTCTGGGCTGAATCAAACGCCGGCGGTGGTGCGATTTTTTCGTTCAGCCTGCCGGTGAGAAGTCAGGAAATATCATGACGGAAAAACCGCCCGTGGTAATCGTGGTCGATGACGACGACTCGTTCCGCAATTTTCTTTCGCGGCTTGTCAGTACCATCGGACTGAAGACGCTTCCTTTCGATTCGGCGGAAGCGTTTCTCGCGGCGCCACCGCCTGATGGTCCGGCGTGCCTGGTGCTTGACGTGCAGATGCCCGGTCTGAGCGGTTTGGATCTGCAGCGGCGACTCGCCGGAGGCTCACGACCGCTTCCGATTGTCTTTACGACTGGT
>JAICQI010000758.1 GCA_025937955.1 Pyrinomonadaceae bacterium | reverse complement strand
TGTATTTCTTTAAGCTGTCTTTGGGGTGGGGGTCGGCCCCGCCCCCCCACCCCAGCCCCGTCAAAACACGGTGGGGGTGCGCCCTCCCCCCCACCCCTACAAAAGGGCTTGCAATAGATCGCGAATCACGTCAACGGGATCTTCTAAACCGACGGAGAGTCGCACCAGGCCGTCAGTAATGCCTGCGTCCTGACGTTGCCTGGCGGGGACGTCAGCGTGCGTCATCGACGCTGGATGCGTGATCAGCGTTTCTACCGAACCAAGGTTCTCCGCGAGCGCGCAGAGCCTGACGTTATTCATCAGGCGAATACCAGCTTCGACTCCTCCTTCGATCTCAAACGCGATCAGCGCTCCTCCGGAAGTTTGCTGCTTGCGCGCCAGTTCGAATTGCGGGAACGACTCCAAGCCGGGATAAAGCAGTTTCGTCACTCGCGGATGTGTTTCTAAAAAGCGCGCGATTCGCAGTGCGTTTTCCGAGTGCTGCGCCATTCGCAAGCCGATAGTCTTTACACCCTGAAGCGTCAACCATGCAGGAAACGGAGATTGGATTGCGCCGATCGCATTGCGCGTGAAAGAGAAACGTTCGTGAAGTTCAGGATCCCTCGTTATTAATGCGCCGCCAACGGTGGCGTTATGTCCTTCGATGAACTTCGTAGTCGAGTGAAGAACGACGTCGGCTTGCAGCTCGAATGGTCGTTGCAGAGCGGGTGTCAACAAAGTGTTGTCGACGACAAGCAGCGCGCCGGCGTCGCGCGCGATTCGCGCTGTCAGCTCGATGTCCGTGAGTTTCAAGGTCGGATTGGCTGGTGTCTCAATGAAGACAAACCGTGTGGGTCTTGCGGTCAAGGCCTTTCGCAGGGCAGCTTCATCCGCCGTGTCAACAAACTCTGCCGTGACTCCAAAAGGAGCGAGCACCTGATTGAACAGCCGCACGGTCCCGCCGTAAACAGCTTCAGAGGCAACGACGTGCTCGCCCGCGCGCAACAGCGCCAGACACAATACCGTCATCGCCGCCAGACCAGTCGCGTAACACGTACAGTAATCGGCGCCTTCGAGTGCGGCTAAGCGTCGCTCGAGCGCGGAGACGGTCGGATTTGCCGAGCGGCTGTATGTGAACCCTTTGTCTTTACCGACTGCTTCCTGGCGATAAGTTGTGGTTTGATAGATTGGAGTTAGCAGCGCCCCTGTTGTTGGATCGGCCACTGCTCCCGCGTGCAGAGCGAGCGTGTCGAAGCTCTCAGCTAATTGTTGTACAGCGACTCCCATACAGCCCTCCTCCGGTGATGCAACGATTTGCAGTGACGAAGTTAAGGCTGACTGGACCTGGCGGCGGGAAAATGAAAAACCCCGCGCCTCAGAGTGCGCGGGGTTCCGATGAAAGCTGGAAGTTCCTCACGGCTCTTTAGCAGTTTTTAACGTGGAGCAAGTTTGCCTTAAATCGCCACGAAGAAATTTCAAAGATAACGTGCGCGAGTTATCTCACATTGATTGAGGTCATGTCAACTCAATTAGGGCGCCATCTATTCTGGCAGTGAATGGAAGCGCTTCAGGTGATGGCGGTACGCGAGTAATTGCGATTCGAACTCAGCTTCACTCAAATCCAGCTCAGCGCGAATGACCTGCGCGCCGTAACGTAACCTTTCCAAACGCTTCTCAACATTCCAGTAGAGAAAACCGGCGCGGCGATCGATCAGGTCTTCAAGCGTGCAGACCATCTCGTGACGACAAACGTACTGGACTTCAGCGCGAATCGGCTCAGCCGTCGGGTCGCTTGAACCTTCGTGAATTCGCGTCACCTCCGCGCAGATCTCATTCGCATCGAGACCATAACGCTGGTACAGAACCCGGAAATACGAGGTGAGCTTCGGACAACGCCGCACCCAGTAAGCCAGACTCTCTGCGACTGCTTCATTCGTGCCGCCGATTGAAACCCTGTCGGTCTTGCAGTCAGACCACGCCGGGTTGCGGCCAATGAGTTTAATAATGCGATCGAGCACACGCGCCGCGGTGATTCGCGCGGTGGTGAGTTTTCCTCCGGCCACACTCACCAGCCCCGAAGGCGACACTTCGATATGATCTTCGCGTGTGACTGACGACGAATCCGCCTGGTCTCCGTTAGACAACAGCGGTCGAAACCCGCTGTAAACGAACTGCACTTTGCTTCGATCCAACTGCGCTTCTGGCATGAACCGGTTCAGCGACGTCAACAGGTAATCGACATCTGCTGGTGCTGGTACCGGCAGATCCGGACTTGCTTCTTCCCAGTGGTCTGACGTTCCGAAAAGAAAACACGCTTCGTGCTTCGCCAGGAAAAGCGAACGGCCATCCAGCGGCGAGGAGAACACGATCGTAGTGGTGAGCGGAACGTCTTCTTCTGCAAAAACGAGATGAGTACCCTTGGACAATCGCCGTGGCTTTGCAGCGTTGTGTCCATCGAGTTGCCGAATCTGGTCAGCAAAGATACCGGTGGCATTGACGACTACTCTGGCCCGTATGTCGCAATGATTACCGCTGAGCTCGTCATGAATTCGTGCACCAACAATGCGCTCGCCATTGCGCAACAGTTGTGTGACCGGCGCGTAGTTCAACGCCAGGCCACCATTAGCTACGCCATCCTTCAAAACCTCCATGGTCCAACGGCTGTCGTTAATGACCGCGTCGTAGTACAGGCATCCGCCCGTCAGCCCTGTTGCGGGCAGCGCCGGCGCCAGCGAGAGCGTTTCTTCGCGACTCAGGAATTTGTGAAACCGGAAGTTGTTGAATCCGGAGAGCGCTTCGTATGCGAGCATGCCGAGACGCATCAGCCAGCGCGGCTCGCCTCGATCGCGATAAAGCGGAACGAGGAAGGGAAGCGGGCGCACCAGTCGCTTGTTGAGCCGGATGTGAAGATTGCGTTCGTGACAGGATTCATAGGCGAGACCAAGGCCGAGGTTCTTGATGTAACGAAGTCCGCCATGAATGAGTTTGGAGCTGCGACCGCTTGTGGCCGAAGCGAAGTCTTTTGCTTCAACCAGTGCGACTTTCATCCCGCGCAGGGCGGCATCGCGAAAGACGGACGCACCGGTAATACCGCCGCCGATAACGAGAAGATCGAACTGCTCCTCCGTCAGTTTACGAAGGATGAACGGGCGCGAGCGTTTGTTGAAACTATCGAGGCCCATAAATCGGATGGTCGGATGTAGTTGTAGGGGTGGCCCTCCGTGGCCACCCCAGCGTACGAAGTT
>JAICQI010000034.1 GCA_025937955.1 Pyrinomonadaceae bacterium | reverse complement strand
GGCGACATTCTTTACGTGCGCACCGGCGGCCAGTTCACGCAAATCAAAGATGGCGAGACGATCGAGCGCGGCTCGTATGGCGTGAGCGCGCTTGACGCCAACTCCGGCAAAGTTCTGTGGCGTTACAAAGGCGCTGACAAGGGCATCACCAATCTTCTGCTTCCCGATCGAAACAGGATCGCGATTGCCGATCGCGATGATCTGATTTTCCTGGACTCGAGTAACGGCAAGCGAACCACTCGCATGTCGCACAAGATCGAGCGCGCTTCGTTTGGATTATTAAATGAACGCGGCGACATCGTGATTGGTGGCCAATCAGAGATCGCGGCATTTGATCCTTCGAGTGGCCGGCAACTCTGGCGCGCGCGTCACACGCCTCCCGGTCGCGGCATCCTCCGCACGATCGGCGCCATCGCTACTCGCGCCGCTTCGCTCTACTTCCGCTATGGCGGCACTGCAATGACTGCAGTTCGCGGCGTGCAGATCGCGCGCACAATCTCGGGGTTGAGCTGGTCGCGTTCTTCATTCTCGAATTTGCAAGCGCTCGCAACGTCTTCAAATCGACGTCGTAGATCGCCGCAGTTCAAACGGTTTGGGATCGATCCCTCAGAACATCTCGATCGCCTCTCGCGTTTCCTCTGGCACCGCGAGCGACTCGCGATGCTGCGCGGACAGTGGATGTACTTCTACACGAACCTCGAGAGCGGTGGTAATGGTTTGGCCGGTGTCGATGTGAACAATGGCAGGACTGATCGCGAAGTTCGGGTATCGGATCTCGATGAGCGCTTCGTAACGGATGAAGTGCTTGGAGTCATGATCACCGCCTCTGGCGAACGCTTATTTAGCCACGGATTACGCAGATAAAATCCGGATTTTTATCCGTGTAATCTGTGGCTCCTTAAACGGAGAGCGTTGGCGATCACTGAGACTGAGCTGAAGCTCATTGCTGCTGCCGCGATCATCGGACTCAGCAGGATTCCGAAGAAGGGATATAAAATGCCCGCCGCTACGGGCACACCGAGCGTGTTGTAGATAAACGCGAAGAAGAGGTTTTGTTTGATGTTCCGCATTGCTGCGCGGCTCAGCGAACGGGCGCGAACAATGCCGCGCAGATCGCCTTTGACCAAGGTTACGTCAGCACTTTGCATCGCTACGTCGGTTCCGGTGCCCATCGCAATGCCGACGTGCGCTTGCACGAGTGCCGGAGCGTCGTTGATGCCGTCACCAGCCATCGCCACGATGCGTCCTGCGCTTTGAAACTTCTTCACCGCGTCGACCTTCTGATCCGGCAACACTTCAGCGACAACTTCATCAATCCCCAACTTGCGTGCTACGGCTTCTGCAGTCGTACGGCTGTCGCCCGTAAGCATCACGATGCGAATGCCTTCGGCGTGAAGTTGTTTGATGGCGTCGGGCGTTGTTTCCTTGATCGGATCGGCGACGCCGAGCAGACCCGCGGCTTTGCCGTCTATCAGCACAAACATGATCGTCTGTCCGCCGGCTCTCAAATTCTCGGCCTGCTCAGTCAGCTCGTTAGCTTCGACTTTAAACTCATCCACCAATGAGCGGTTCCCGACAGCTACTCGATGACCATCAACTTCCCCAACGACTCCCTTGCCTGTCACTGACTTGAAGTTCACAGCATCAATAAGTTTGACGCCACGATCTCGCGCGCCGGAAACGATTGCCGACGCCAGCGGATGTTCACTGGATCGCTCCAGGCTGGCTGCGAGTCGCAACATCGACTGTTCGTCGAACCCACCTGTGGTAACCACATTCACAAGCTGAGGCTTCCCTTCGGTCAACGTTCCCGTCTTGTCGACCACGAGCGTATCGACCTTTCGCATGACCTCGATCGCTTCGGCGTTTCGAAAGAGAATCCCGTATTGCGCGGCTTTACCTGTCGCCACCATGATCGACATCGGCGTGGCCAGCCCGAGCGCGCACGGGCACGCGATGATTAGAACTGCAACCGCGTTCACGAGACCGTAAGCCATGCGCGGCTCGGGTCCCCAGATGCTCCACACGACGAAAGTAAGCACGGCGATGATGACAACGGCAGGCACGAAATAACTCGATACAACATCAGCGAGCCTCTGGATTGGCGCGCGGCTTCGTTGCGCTTCGGCCACCATTTGAACGATTTGCGCCAGCAGTGTTTCGGAACCAACACGCTCCGCGCGCATCACAAACGATCCCGTGCCGTTGACCGTCCCGCCAACAACATGAGCTCCCGACTGTTTCTCAACGGGAATCGGCTCGCCAGTAATCATCGATTCGTCTACAGCACTCGTCCCTTCGAGCACCACGCCATCAACAGGTATCTTCTCGCCGGGACGCACCCGCAGACGATCGCCAACGTGCACGTGTTCCAGTGGAGTTTCTTCCTCTTGTCCATCGCCGCGAATACGATGTGCCGTTTTCGGTGCGAGACCGAGCAGCGCCTTGATCGCCGTTCCGGTTTGACTACGCGCGCGCAGCTCGAGTACCTGGCCCAACAACACGAGGGTTGTGATCACAGCCGCGGCTTCAAAGTAGACTGGCACGTGGCCTCCGGCCTCATGAAACGAGGCTGGAAATATTCCGGGCGCCAACACCGCGATGACGCTGAACACGTAACCCACTGCCACGCCAAGCGCGATCAGCGTAAACATGTTCAGGTTGCGAGTAACGACTGACTGCCACCCACGCACAAAGAACGGCCAGCCGGCCCACAGCACCACCGGCGTAGCAAGAATCAATTGCACCCACGCCAGCGTTGACATCGGTACGAGTCGTTGCAAAGGCTGTCCGGGAATCAAATCGCTCATGCCCAGCGCGAAGACTGGAATCGTAAGAACTACTGCAACCCAGAACCTGCGGCTCATATCCCTGAGCTCTACGTTTTCTTCTTCGTCGAGCGAGGCGACGAGCGGCTCGAGGGCCATACCGCAGATCGGACAACTCCCCGGACCATCGCGGATGATCTCGGGGTGCATCGGGCAGGTGTACTTCTGAGTGCCCGTTGTAGTAGTCGGTTTGGGCGCTTTCGTGATGCCGATTGGTTGCGCCGACGGTGCAACAGCGGCGGGCTTGTTAAGAAAGCTCTCCGGATTTTGCTGGAAGCGGAGCAAGCAGTGCGTGCTGCAAAAGTAGTAAGTCTGCCCGTGGTAATCGAAAGATCCAGCGGCGCTCTCGGGATTCACCGTCATGCCGCAAACCGGATCGAGTACACCCAGTTTGCCGTCATGCGCGGCATGATTCATCTGCTTCTCATGTGCCAACATCGTATTCCTGAAACCTGACCTTCCACTGCTAATGCACCCGCGTAGTCGCCGCCGACCTCGAGATCATACAAAGACCAACGCGACGCGTCGTCGCCACTAACCCACAACAAAGCCGCCGGTTGTTCGAGTGTCACGTCGAATTGATTGAGCGGCTGCGACAACCCGAGCCCGATGACTTTGATAAATGCTTCTTTGCGCGTCCAGCATTTGAAGAAGCCTACGACTTGTTCGTGTTGCGGTAGTGCATTGAACGTTTCGACTTCACGCCGGGAAAAGAAACGCCGCGCAACCTCCTCGCTCGCGAAGTCTGTGCGAATGTGCTCGACGTCAACTCCAAGCTCTGTGTCCTCTGCAAACGCAAACAACGCCATTTCATGTGAATGTGACATGTTGAAGCGTAAGCGCGAATTCTCGTGTTCACCACCCAATGCCGGCTTACCATGCGCACCATAGGAGAACCTAAGCCGCTCTGGTTTCGTGCCGAGATATTGGCTCAGGAGCTGTCGCAGCACACCGCGTCCCGCTACATAACAATTGCGGTGTTTATCGAAATGAAAGCGACTGGCGCGGTGGAGCTCGTGCTCCTCCAAAGTTTCGCGATACTTCTCCAACAAATGGTCCGGCTGATTCAACTCCACCCGCCAAACATGCACCTCGCCCGTCGCCAACGATAACGACACAGGCGGCTCGGACCATGTTACAGCTTGGGACATTTACTGAAGACCTTAAACCACAAAGACACCAAGGCACAAAACTGCGAGTTAAATTTTTGTGGCTTTGTGTCTTGTTGGTGGTCTAAAATCAGCCACCCCCGACACATTTAACTCCCCCCGGACTCTTAGCGAAAGCTTGCATTAAATTCACCGGCCTCAGGAGGGGGCCTCTCATGTCGCGAACTATCTCTATTTTGGGCCGCCCTGTGGTCTGCGTACTTTTTCTTTTTTGCGCAGTAATGACTACGAACGCGCAGTTCAGAGCCGGTGTCCAGGGAACGATCTCCGATTCCAACGGTGCGCTCGTGACCGATGCCAAAGTCGTCCTCAAAGATACGGAAACAGGAAAGACTCAGGAAGTCACGAGCAACGAGGAGGGCTTTTATCGCATTACGGGGCTCGCGCCGGGAAGGTACGAGTTGACGGTCGAGAAGACCGGTTATAACAAAAGTCTCTCGCAAAACGTCGCCATCAGCGCTGAAGTTATTCAAGGCCTCGATGTCATTCTCGAGGTCGGCGAGATCACGGCTGTTGTCACCATTTCCCAGGATACAGCAGCGGAACTGCAAACTGAGACCGCAAACATCTCAAAAGGCATCACAACGACCGAGGTTAAGCGACTGCCGCAGGTTGGTCGTGATCCATACGAGTTGGTCCGGTTGACACCTGGGGTTTTTGGCGACGCGGGGCGTAGTCCAAACGGAAACTCCTCTGGTTTGCCGAATTCGCCTGGACCGGGAGGCTCGAATAATTCGATCTTTCAGGCGGAGAACCAGCCGCAAATCAGTGCTAACGGCCAGCGCATCTCGGCCAATAATTTTCAGATCGATGGCGTGAGTGTAAACAGTCTCAGCCACGGCGGCGCTGCTGTAGTAACGCCCAACCAGGAATCGGTAAAAGAGATTCAGATTTCGTCGTCGACCTATTCTGCGGAAGATGGCAGAAACTCCGGCGCGCAGATCAAAGTGGTTTCACAAAACGGGACTAACGATTTTCATGGCAGTGCCTTTATCAAATACGACAGTCCCAAGCTCAACGCATTTAACAAGTATCCCAATGACTTTGGACGCGGCCGCGTTGAGAGAGTTGAGCGGTTCTTCCGCCAATTCGGCGGCAGCATTGGTGGTCCACTCATCCTGCCGCGGTTCGGCGAAGGTGGTCCATCAACCTATAGCGGGCGGGATCGAGCGTTCTTCTTTTTCTCGTATGAAGGGTTACGGGAAAACACCACCGCGCTTTCCACTGGTTACGTTGAGACGCCGCAATTTCGGCAATCGATAATTAACGCTCGTCCCGGTGGAATTTCCGCTTTCATACTCGGTACGTCTGGTGTTCAGCCTCGCATCGCCGGCGTTTTGACGCCTTCGTGTGCCGACGTGAATGGCAACATTCAATGTGCGCCTGTGGGCGGTGGTCTTGATATCGGCTCGCCGAGCGGAGGGTTGGGACAATATGAGCCGTTTGCAGTGGATCTCAACAAAGGAGATTTCGGCCTAAGCGGCGCTGGTCTCGATGGCATTCCCGACATTCAAAAAGTGCTCATTGCCGGGCCAAGCACAAACAAGCCGAATCAATACAATGCCCGCTTTGATCTTCTTCCGAGCTCAAACAACCAATTGACTTTCAGTACTTACCTGACACGCACTTTCTTTGTAGGGAGCGACACTGGTGCTGCAGGACGTCCGCAGGCCGACATCACAACCGCGCCGCACAATTCGTCATTTGCGATACTCTACAATCGCACGTTTTCTCCGACACTGCTAAACGAAGCACGGTTCAACTTCACCAAGTTTGCTTTCAATGAGATTGAAACGTCCAACGAGACAAACTTCGGTATCCCAAGGGTCGAAATCGAGAGTTTATTCAGGGATAACAGTCGAATTAAGTTCGGTGCGAACCAGTCTGAAACTACGCCAGGTGACTTCTCGGAAAAGACACTGGAATTCCGCGACGTCATAAGTAACGTGCGAGGTAATCATGGACTGAAATTTGGTGGCGAGTATCGCCGCGAGTTCAATGACAATAACCTTAACGGCGCGGCGCGTCCGCTCTATACGTTCGCCAGCCTTTTCAACTTCGCCAACGACACGCCACTCTTCTATCAAATCAATGCCGATCCTCAGACGGGCGGAGTCGCTAATGCACAGCGGCATTTCCGATCGAGCAGCTACGGTCTTTTCTTCCAGGACGACTGGAAAGCGCGGCCCAACCTAACACTCAATCTCGGTCTGCGTTACGAATACTTTGGCGTATTGAAAGAACAAAACGACCAGGTTGCGAACTTTGTGTTTGGTCCAAATGGCGGTTTGGCTGGTTCGAGAGTTGAGCCGACCAGTCAACTCTATGATCCCGACCGAAACAATTTCGCGCCTCGGATCGGTTTTGCCTACAGTCCCAGACGATTTGACCTTCAGGAAAAGCTGGTGCTTCGCGGCGGCTTCGGAGTGAGCTATAACCGCATCCCTGAAGTGGTCTTCTCAAACACGCGCGGCAACCCCCCCTTCTACGCACGCTATGGAATCTGCTGCGGCACGGCCGTGGGAGACTTCGGGACTCCTTTTGTAGGTGGGCAGATTCTTTACACGTTGGGCACGAGCAACTCTCCGTTTAGTTATCCTGCCAATCCGGCACTCGCGGTAGGCATCGATCCGGTCACCGGTACGCCGCCGAATCGAACCGTTGAAATATATGGTGCGCTAGCGGATACTCCTATGGCTTACGTCTACACGTATTCACTCGATGCGCAGTATGCGCTGCCATACAACCTCACTGCGACCATCGGATACCAGGGCAGCTCGAGCCACAAGTTGATTCGTCTCGTTAATCAGCTCTTCGTGCAACCGGTGATTCCGGCAAACTACTTCGCCTCGGCTGTACTCGTTCCCACGCCTGACGTAAACGCAAACTACAACGGGATGAATGCGCGGCTCACGCGTCGATTCTCGCGCGGTTTCCAGTTTGACATTCTCTATCGTTTTGCCAAGAGCATCGACACGCTCTCCAACGAAGGTCCGGGTGCGGAAACTAACCAGACGTTCCCACAGGACCTGCGCCAGGAACGTGGTCCATCGGACTTCGATGTGCGGCACAACCTGAATATCTCCGGTCTGTGGGACCTGCCGCTGTTTCGCAATCGCAAGGATGTTGTCGGCAAGTTGCTGGGCGGTTGGCAGCTTGATGGAATCCTGACATATCACACAGGTTTTCCGTGGACAC
Source organism: Pyrinomonadaceae bacterium (assembly GCA_025937955.1). Lineage (GTDB taxonomy): Bacteria > Acidobacteriota > Blastocatellia > Pyrinomonadales > Pyrinomonadaceae > PSRF01. The sequence continues at coordinate 9,119 of JAICQI010000034.1, read as the reverse complement.
CGCACACGGGGCAGTGCGTGCGCTCGGCAAACTCAAACAATTTCGTTTGTCCGTCGCGTCCGACGAGATACTTTGGCGGAGCGCTGGAAGATACTGACAACGAAGCGTTCATCAGGCCGGACGGAAATTTCCCGGGCGGCGGGTTGGAGTTCTTCGATCCGAACAATCCGGGTGGTGTGTTGCCGCCAGGCATTGGACGCAATTCGTTCCGTGGTCCAAGGTACTTTGCGGTAGACTTCAGTCTTGCGAAACGAACCGGCATGCCGCGCTTTATGGGTGAAGGAGCATTTCTAGAGGTGAAGGCAAACTTCTTTAACGCTTTTAACCAGCTGAATCTGGCTCCGTTGGAATTCTTCTCGCCAACCGTTGACAATCGCGACTTCGGCCGCGCGCAGAGTGCGTTGGCGGGACGCGTCGTGGAGCTTCAAGCGCGGTTCAGCTTCTAGAAAAACAATCCGCAGATTACACAGATTAAAATCTGATCTGTGTAATCTGTGTAATCTGTGGCTAAAAAATGAAACGACACATTCGTCTTGCAGTGTTACTGCTGTTTCTTCTCAGTTCTTTCTTACTTCCCACTCCTCCAACACTTTCCCAACGAGCACCTAATGTCGAACAACGGGTCAACGCGCTGCTCGCGCAAATGACACTTGAAGAGAAGCTGGGCCAGCTCCAGCAACTCGACGGCGAAGGCAACGGAAACTTCCGCCCCGAACACCCCGACCTGGTCCGCAAAGGACTGCTCGGCTCAACACTCGGCGTTCGCGGCGCGCAGCGCACTAACCAGTTACAGCGCGTTGCCATGACTGAGTCGCGTCTGAAGATCCCGGTCCTGTTTGGTTTCGACGTGATTCACGGCTACCGCACGATCTTTCCGATTCCACTCGCTGAAGCGAGTAGCTTCGATCCGTCTCTGGCGGAACGCTCCGCCGCCGTCGCGGCACAGGAAGCAAACAACGTCGGCCTGCGTTGGACCTTCGCGCCGATGGTCGACATCGCGCGCGACCCGCGTTGGGGACGAATTACCGAAGGCGCCGGCGAAGATCCGTTTCTCGGTGCCGCCTTTGCCCGCGCCCGTGTGCGGGGCTTTCAGGGCGATAACTACGGCGCGCCTGATAAGGTCCTCGCGTGCGCCAAACACTGGGTTGCGTATGGCGATGCTGAAGGTGGCCGCGACTACGACACTACCGATCTTTCCGAGAACACGCTGCGCGAAATCTACTTTCCGCCTTTCAAGGCCGCGGTCGACGCGGGCGTTGGCACGTTGATGAGCTCGTTCAACGCAATCAACGGCGTGCCTGCCTCCGCGAACGCTTTCACGCTTACGAAAGTGCTGCGTCAGGAGTGGAAGTTTGATGGTTTTGTGGTTAGCGACTACACGTCTGTCAGAGAACTTATCAACCATGGCATCGCGGCGAATGAGGAAGACGCCGCCGCTGCGGCACTCAATGCCGGTGTGGACATGGAGATGGTGAGTCGCAGTTACAACATGTTCGGTCCAAAGCTGCTACAGCAAAAGCGATTATCGCAAGCGACGATCGACGAAGCAGTGCGACGCATATTGCGAATCAAGTTTCGTCTCGGGCTTTTTGATCGTCCTTACACTGAAGAAGCGCGCGAGCCAAACGCATTGCTGCGGCCCGAGAGCATACGTCTGGCGCGTGAGATCGCCGGCCGTTCGATGGTCCTGTTAAAGAACGACCGCGAGACGTTGCCGCTCAACAAAAATCTCAGCTCGATCGCGGTCATTGGACCACTGGCTGATGAGCGTCGCGCGCCGCTCGGCTGGTGGGCGGGCGATGGCAAAGAAGAAAACACGGTCACGCCACTCGCGGGCATAAAAGCGAAGGTGTCGGCCCAGACGAAAGTTGTTTATGCGAAGGGCTGCGAAATTCAAGGCGACTCAACCGCCGGTTTTCAGGAAGCCGTAAACCTTGCCAAAGCTTCGGACGTGGCCGTGGTTTTCGTCGGCGAATCGCACGAGTGGGCGGGCGAGGCTGCATCGCGCAGCACGCTTGAACTACCGGGCCGTCAGATGGAGTTGGTCCAGGCGATTCAGGCAACGGGCAAACCGACCATCGTTGTGCTTGTAAATGGACGCCCGTTGTCGATTGGATGGATCGTCAACAATGTTCCTTCGATTCTGGAGTCGTGGATGGGTGGCAGTGAATCGGGTAATGCTATTGCCGACATCTTGTTTGGCGACGTGAATCCGGGCGCTAAATTGCCCGTGACTTATCCGCGTACGGTCGGACAGGTGCCCATCTACTACAACCACATGAACACCGGCCGTCCGCCTGAAGCTGAAAACCGTTACACGTCGAAATACATCGACTCGCCCTGGACTCCGCTCTTCCCTTTCGGCTACGGCCTGAGCTACACCACGTTCAAGATCTCAAATCTCCAACTCAGCGCGCCACGCATTGCGGCGAATGGAAAGTTGACCGTGAGTGTTGAAGTTGAAAACACCGGCAAGCGAGCGGGTGATGAAGTGGTCCAACTCTACATTCGCGATCTCGTCGCCACGATGACGAGGCCCGTTAAGGAGCTTAAAGGTTTTCAGCGAGTTTCTCTGCAGCCGGGCGAGAAACGGCGTGTTGAGTTTGCATTGAGTCATGAGCACCTTGGATTCTGGAACCGCGAGATGCGCTATGTAGTCGAACCGGGTGAGTTTCGCGTGATGGTAGGAGCGAATTCTGTAGATACTATCGAGGCGAAGTTTGAAGTTACAAATTGATGCCCAGGCCTAACAAAAGCACAAAAGTCACAAAACGTTTTTTCTGTGCCTTTTGTGCCTTTTTATGGCTAATCTTTTTTGTGCCGTCACCCGTGGCGGCGCAAGCGTTTCTCGACGACTTACAACAGCGCTCCTTTCGCTACTTCTGGGAACAAGCCGATCCGCAAACAGGTCTCGTCGCCGATCGCGCCCGCATGGATGGCTCACCACTCCCTGCGAGTCATCAAAACGTCGCCAGCATTGCCGCCACCGGCTTTGGTCTAACGTCACTCTGCATCGCGACCGATCGAAACTGGATCACCAAAGCCCAGGCACTCGAGCGCACGCGCAACACGCTGCGCTTCTTCGACGTTCGCGCCTTTCATCAACGCGGCTGGTTCTATCACTGGCTGGATGCAAAAACCGGCGAGCGACGATGGAACAGTGAAGTCTCATCGATCGATACGGCACTTTTGCTCGGTGGCGTACTCACGGTGCGGCAGTGTTTTCGTGAGGATCGGGAAATCGTGAAGCTCGCCGACCGGATCTACCGCCGCGTCGATTTTCGCTGGATGCTCAACGGGCACCCTTTGCTCTTGTCACACGGTTGGAAACCCGAGTCAGGTTTTCTGAAAGCGCGTTGGGATACGTACAGCGAAGACACGATCCTTTATCTCGTCGCTATTGGTTCACCGACCTATCCCATATCACCGGCTTCCTGGTACGCGCTATGGCGAGATCGTTATCGCTATGAAGGACACAGCTACTTCACGACTATCGGCGTGCCTTTGTTCATGCACCAATACTCACACGCCTGGGTCGACTTTCGTAATCGCCGTGAAACAAGAGGCGACCGCATCGATTACTTCAAAAACTCAGTAGCGGCAACACTGGCTCATCGCGCCTTCTGCATCAACCTTAGACATGAGTTCCCCGCGTTTGACCTCGACGTCTGGGGCATCACTGCTTCCGACAGCGCAAAGGGTTATCTGGCCTGGGGTGGCCCACCACGCGATCCAGATATCGACGGGACCATCGTACCTTCCGCCGCCGGAGGCTCGTTGATGTTCACCCCTGAGCTAGCTACGAAAGCGTTGGAGACGATGCACGACAGATACGGCGTAAAGATCTACGGCAAGTACGGATTCGTCGACGCCTTCAATCCAAAGACCAACTGGATCGACACCGACGTAATCGGCATCAACGCCGGCATTATTTTATTGAGCGGCGAAAACATGCGCACCGGAAACATCTGGCGCTGGTTCATGCAAAACCCCGAAATCCCCCTTGCGCTAACCAAAGTTGGCCTCCTGAAATACGGCATCAAGAGTGCGCGCCGGACTGGTGATTTAATTGACCAGCGGTGACTTGAAGACTATATTCAGCTACATGAGCACCGAAAATATAAAGGACGAAGCCCGACGACTGTTGGACAGATTGCCAGAGAATATTACCTGGGACCAATTGATGCATGAAATCTATGTGCGTCAATCGATTGAAGCTGGTTTGGCTGACAGCAATGCGGGACGGACCGTCGATGTTGCGGAAGTAAGGGAGAAATTCAGATTGCCATCGTGAACGTTCTATGGACAGAGTCGGCGCTTTCACAGCTTGATGCTATTTACGAATATATCGCCCAGACCTCACCAGAATACGCCTTGCGGATGATCGATCGGCTCACGCGACGATCCATCCAAATAGCTGAGTTTCCATTTTCTGGTCGCATGGTACCGGAGTACGAATCGAACGAGGTGCGAGAAGTTCTTGAATGGCCTTATCGAATAATCTATCTAATTAGATCTGAACAATCGCGAGTCGAGGTGTTAGCTGTGGTTCATGGATCGCGTCTGCTTCAGACTTAAGGCGGCCATGTCACGGATCAGCATTCTTTTTACCCTGTTTGTTGCCGCGCAAACCTACGCGCAGCCGGGCAAACTGATCGACGCTGGTTCACCGCAACCGGCATCAATCGAGGGCTATCATCGCGGTCATTGCGTCGCACTGCCCAATCACATCCGCATTTGCAAATTAGTCTCTGACAACGCCGACGTTTTTCTCGTCGAGAAAGGCGGTAAAACGCTAGGTACCTGGCCCAGCACAGCTTTTATGGGCGAGACCGAAGGCTTCGAAGTACTACATGGCGATCTTGATGGAGACAGGCAGCGGGAGCTTATCGTTGCAAATCACGACACCACCAGCAATGGCGTGGGCATAAGCACTTGGACCATTGCGATATTCCCCGACGGTGATTTCCGCAGTTTTCAATTACCATTAACCTTCAGTGTAGAGGATTACGGCAGCTCCGGAACCTTCGTCCCCGCTAATGGACGCGTCAACATACTCACAACAGACTGGCGCTGGGGCACCGAGCGAAAACGCGGCGGAGGACTCTACCTGGTTGGTCAGTGGTGGCGTTATAAATCCGGCGAGCTGGTGCCGTTGAACCGAAACACAATCGCGAGACGTTATCTCTTTCGTTTCGCATATGAACGTGGGGAAACATGGGAATCCGATCGGAAGCCCTATCAGTGGCTGACTAATCGTAGCGCAACAGCAGTAACAACTGAGTTCATCACCGGCGCAAGCACAAGTAGCAAAGGCGGAGCTATTCAGGCAATCTCAAAACCGGAGAAAAGCTCTTATGGCGCTGTACAGATCGTTTTTAAGCCGGATGGTGAGCAACCGTCCACTTTGCTTTATCCGAACGATGAGGAAAGCACATCGATCGACCGGTACGTCGGCGACGCAGAGTCGGGGCGCATCTACCCCCATCGATATCTGCCATCAGATCCGGAAAAGTGGTTAAGAGGAAAACGAGCTACGTTGCGCACCTACCAGGAAAATAGAATCGAAGTGTTATGGCTTGAGCCGCAAAAAAGCACAAAAGCCACAAAATGAAACTCTTGATCATCGGCGGGACCAGGTTTCTCGGTCGTCATTTGTTGACGGCGGCACTCGCGCGGGATCATGAAGTCACACTCTTCAATCGCGGGAACTATTCCGCTGAACCGGGTGTCGAAACGATTCACGGCGATCGACACAACGACGGCGATCTGGTGAAATTAAAAGACCGTCGTTGGGACGTGGTTGTGGATACGTGCGGGCATTTACCTCGCTCGGTGCGTTCAGCAGCAGAAGTCTTATCCGGATCAGTAGACGTTTACGTTTTCATTTCCAGTCAAAATGCATATGCGTCTGTAAGCGTTCCCGGTGTAGACGAAACTTTCCCGCGCGCCACGCTAACTACGGAGCAGCTGGACCAGGCGAATGCGATCGACACCTCAGGACAACCTTCTTACGGTGCTTTGTACGGCGGGTTAAAAGCACTATCTGAACAAGCAGCTGAAGAGGCCATGCCGGATCGCGTGCTGATCGTTCGGCCCGGTCTCATCGTCGGTCCATACGATTACACCGATCGGTTCACTTATTGGGTCGCGCGTGTCGCTCGCGGCGGCGAAGTCCTGGCTCCCGGGCGTCCTGAACGATTTGTGCAGTTTATCGATGCTCGCGATTTGGCTGAATGGATCGTGAGCATGGCTGAGCGGAAAGCCGCGGGCATCTACAACACCAACTACAAGCCCGGACAGTTGACGATGCAAAGTGTGCTCGAACAGTGTAAGGTGGCGAGCGATAGCGACGCATCTTTCACCTGGGCCAGTGAAGACTTCCTGCTGCGAGAAAACGTCTCAGCATGGAGCGCCATGCCACTCTGGCTACCCGAAGAAGCCGCGCCACACTTGAAAGGCTTTATGTTCATCAACTGCGACAAAGCGATCGCGGCCGGGCTGCGTTTTCGTCCCTTGAGTGAAACGATCCGCGATACGCTCACGTGGTATCAAACAACTCGCTCGAATGACGAATTGAAAGCAGGCATCGATAGCGATAAAGAACAGGCACTGCTACGCAAATGGCACGAAACGGAAGGCTCGTAAGGAGAAAAATCATGCGCGCAGGAATGTTTGGGTTAATAGTGATCTTAATGGGTGTGTGCGTTGTCATTTGGCTACGAATGCGCAAGCAACCCTAACCACAAAACCACTTAATAGATCTGTCCGTGGAGAGTCTTATGGCGTGGAAACCCGATCGACTCCTAAAGGCCATTCTAATTTGGACCATCATTACGCTGATCATAGTATGGTTGCCGTTAGTGCGAGGTCTGATGGATGGCGACAGCTACCAGTGGGGCAACTCTGCCTGGGGATTCGAGTTTGGCGGGCGCGGGTTACACGGAGATTACTGGTTTCTGCTGCTACAAGCCGCCTTCGGATTGGCTCTCCTGTATTTGGGATGGCGAGGAGCTCGGCAACCGTTTCATTGGCTGCTGTTACTCTGGCACATTCAACTAGCTCTGCAGTCGACTTATAACTCTTTGACTTCTCCTGAGGATTACCGATTTAAAGGTGACACTCTCGGCGTCGACGTATCGTTAGCCTGGGTTGGTCCACTATTGTTTGGCGGCTTCGCACTGCTGTCTATCTGGTGGGTAGTTCGAGATATCAAAACCGGACAAAATCGAACAGCGCCGCCGTGGACTGTTGCCAATCGTCTTCTGCTTTTGATCGTAGTGGGCTTGCTTCCAATTCAATTCGTGCTGCTCCGCTTTGGTCCGCAACATGGCCCAGGAGATCAGGTTGGTGTGATACTAACGATGTTACAGTGGGCGCTAATCAATTTGGGACTGTTTCCTTGGTCGAGGACTCAACGACAAGAAGTAGTTACTGTAGAAAGTGACTGAGCCTGTGAAACCAAAAGAACTCACCATACGTGGCCTGATCCTGGGCGCGCTCATCACGACGGCATTCACCGCCGCAAACGCCTACCTCCCCTTAAAGTCGGCAGTCACGGAGGGCAACCTCGAAGAGATCTTCTCTTTTGCGTCACAGCACCGTGGGAGGGAGGGGACCCTCTCATCCATGCAATAATGTCGGCCAAAGATCTGGGCAATTTCGAGTTGGCGCGAAAGATTGCTTCGGATCCCCGAGTCACGCCAGCAGCTCAACGAATCATGCTGGCGCGCCTGAGGAGGATCAAGGCAGAGCTTCACTCAACGAGGAGAAACTGTTGGAGGAATTGAAACACATCAATGAATTTCCTCAGGCCAAGGACCGGGCCATGTTTTTAATATCGCTGGCCAATCGCGCAAGTCTTAGTGAAAGCAAAACGGTCCTGAAGCTACTCGATCAAGCGAGTGAGATTGTAGATTCGATGAAATCTGGCAGCGAGAAGGATGACGCTCACCTCCGCCTGGCAGTGTCGTATTGTTTGCAGAAAAGCGATCGTGGACTGGCGATAATGGAGTCGATGGTTCCCAGGCTGAACGAGTTGGTTGCGGCCGCAGCGAAACTGGATGGCTATGGCACCCGTTATCTTCGCGATGGTGAGTGGAATATGACTGCTGAAGGCCAGCTGGGAAGTTTCCTGACATCGCTGTCCGGTCACTCCGGCTACTTTGCGTGGTGCGATTTCGATCGCGCAGTAAGTCTCGCGGCACAATTCGAAAGAACTGAGATACGCATGATGGCCCAGTTGAAACTTGCGCAGGGAATTCTTGCCGGTCCACCGAAGCGTTTGAAGAATTATTGAAGAGAGAGCAGATGTCACTGGAAGGACTGAAAATACGGCGCGCGGAAGCGGATGACTGTTCGGCGATCTGCGAAATGTTTGAGTCTCCAAAGGTGTATTCCGGCACGATGCAGGTGCCGTATCCGTCGCGTGAGTACTGGCGGCGACGCTTGTCCGAGAACACCGAAAACGTCTACACCCTCGTGAGCATCATCGATGAACGCATAGTGGGCATGGTCAGCATAGTAACGTTTCCTGAGAGACCACGTCGCAAACACGTCGGTGTAATTGCGATCTGCGTTCATGGTGATTGGCAGGGCAAAGGCGTCGGCGCGGCACTGATGCGCGCGATTACCGATCTTGCAGACAACTGGCTTAATCTGACGCGCCTCGAGCTCGAAGTCTATGCTGATAACGAAGCAGCGATACATCTCTACGAGCGTTTCGGATTCGAAGTCGAGGGAACGCTGCGACGACATGCCTTTCGCGACGGCGAGTATGTTGATTCGAAGGTGATGGGCCGTTTGCTCAATCGTTGACTTTTTCTTGGCGCTGCGTTAAATCATTGCTACCCACTTACACTGGCTCACTCACCAGCCAGACGCCCCAAATGAGTTAAAACGATTTCAGTCCAAACTAGACGAATAGTTATGGTTGAAGAACCTCACACGCAACCAACCGATCCGCCGCCGGCGGTCACGAAAAAAGAACCTAATCCCGAATGGACCGAATGGTTCAAGGAGCATTGCATTCCCATTTGCGGCGTTCTGCTGTTGTTGTTGGTGTTTAGTTTAGTAAGTCATTTTCGAGCCGGCACCGGATGGAGCAAAGCCAGGGACAT
>JAICQI010000779.1 GCA_025937955.1 Pyrinomonadaceae bacterium | reverse complement strand
GTTGACCGCCGAGTGAAGTGTAGAACCCGTAGATTACCAAACCGAGCACGATCGTTAACGCAAACACAGTTGACGATGCGTACCACGCCGAAAAGTCCGTCGTCATCGGATAAAACGCGGTGAGGAAAAAACAGAATTGCGCCACCATAGTTGCCAACAGTCCAAGTCGCGCGACCATGATGACGATAATCACCGAAATTATGATTGACGCTACCCAGACGAAGCGTGGACTCGAGCTCGCGAAGGCCGCCACTTCTATTGTCAGCACCGTTACGAAGAGCCCAATCTCAGCCAGCAACTCCCTCCGCAAAATCATATAGAGCAGTAGCAGAAAAAAGAGAAACGCAAATCCTACAAACACACTCGCCACGATGTTCTGGTTTAAGAACAAGGCCAGCATCTGGCGTACACCGCTCAGCGTTAGTGGGTTAGCGAACAAGGGTGGCGCCACGGAATGGCCTACCCAATGAGGGATCAGCCATCCAAAGGCGATCGCGCCGGTGTGCGCAACACCCAGCAAGCCTCCCAGCAACACGTCGCGCCCGACCATCGGATCTCTTAGATTGCCTGCCATCAACCGGCTCCACGAAATAATCAGCCTGGGCCATCTTTTGCGGACCTGCGGTTCGAGTGCGATGTAAAGTAGCCAGATGAATGCGGGCATAGCGAGGGAATACGCAGTGATGAAAAAGATAACGTCTAACTCATCGCTGAGGTTGGGCACGTGGTGCGCTCCGATCAGGCCGCCCAACGCCGACACGCAGAACAGAAATATTGCCAGCCTGAAAGCGCCTCGTTTATCGCTGCGGCCGAGTTGAAGATTGCGCCGTCCCAGCAGCACTGCGCCAATCAAGACGCCGAGAAAAACGATAAAGAGGAGAATGGTGGCCAGACGCTCTCCGCCCGTTGCATGTTGCTCTTCCTGGCGTAGTGGCCTGTCCCAGGGAAAGATGATGGCAAAGTGGACCGGTCGATTCCTGTATGCTGCAGCCTCGATACGAATCGGGATTTCGGGATGGTCTACATGTTGACCTTGCCATGCTGCTCGCTCATCCGCATACATCAATGGCACCCACGTTGATTCAGTAGGCGTGAACTTTGTCTGGTCGAGTCCCGCGGCCGTGAATAATGGAGACCAGTTTGTCGACGCTGGTTGAGCGCCGGAAGTATCTTCAAGCTGTGGTGGCTGACGTTCAAATGCCACTAAACGACCGCGAGGATCGAGAGTGACGTTGGTCATCGAGGCGATTGTGAGTGGTGGGTTCGAGGGAAGAACAAGGACCGAGCCGTCGGGAATCAGGTATCTCGGAGCTTGCTTGTACCAGTAATAAAGGACGAGCGGTTGGCCCGATCGGATTAACTGCCAACCCTCATTGTTTTTGTCCTGGACGTAACGGACGAAGCTCTGATCAAAATCAAAGCCGGAGGCTTGATCGACAGGCGTATTCTGATAACCCAAACTTGCTATGATTTCTCGCGCACGTTCTGCCAGCACTTCCGGCTGCTTCTCGAGCGGCAAGTTTCGTTCGACGCGCGCGAAGTTTGACGACAGCAGCAGGAATAACAACAGCGCGATCACACCTCCGAGGGCTGCGATTGCAGCGCGCGGTTGCAACGCACCTTCCTTGGGAGCAGCCGCGACCATCTCAGGCGACGGTGTTTCTCCCGCGGCAAGTGCTGCCGCAATCGGATCGCCACCGGGAAGAGCTGCGGCCACCTGCAGGGCTGACGACGGACGCCGCGCCGGATCTTTTTGAATGCAACGATCGATAACACTCTCGACAACCGGATCGAGATCTTTAACGATCGACGTTGGGGTTGTCGGTGTCGTGTCGCTGCGTCTCAGTTCAATCAACTCACCGAGCGTCGATGCTTCGAAAGCACGCTTACCGGTGAAGAGCTCGTAAAGAACCAGGCCGAGTGAGTAGATGTCGCTTTTAACGCTTGGCGTTGTGCCGTCGAATTGTTCCGGCGCCATGTAGGCAGGCGTGCCGGCGCGGATTTCGTCGTCAGGAAATTCTTCAGCGAGACCGGCGAGTCCGAAGTCAGTGATGCGGGCGTTGCCTTCGCCGTCGATCATGATGTTCGCCGGTTTGAGGTCCCGATGCAGGATGCCGTTCTCGTGCGCCGCGGCCAGACCGGCACAGATCTGCCTTGCGAGTTGCACTGCTTTGTCTGAGGGCAGGCGTCCGATGCGTCGCAGGAGAGAGCTGAGCTCTTCTCCCTTGATGAACTCCATCGACAGAAAATGCCTGCCGTCGATCTCGCCGATGTCGTAAACACGGCAGACGTTGCGATGAGAAACCTGGCGGGCGACGCGCACTTCGCGATGAAAGCGCGCGAGCGCGGCGCCGTCGCTGAGATACCTGTCGGGCAGAAACTTGAGCGCTACAGGTTGGCTGAGCTTGAGATCGTCGGCGCGATAGACTTCGCCCATCCCGCCTTTGCCGAGCAGGCCCACGATTCGATAGCGCGCCGCCAGGATTGTGCCCGGCACGAAACGCGCGTCGTCGATCGAATCGAAGGATTGGCTGCTGCGGGTTTGTTTAGAGGACTCGAACTTACGAGTGGCGTCGTCGTCGATCATCGGGACCACAGATTACACAGATTTTATGAATTTGTCTGCGTAATCTGTGGCTTGCCCTTACTTCGTGATGACGTTGCCCTCCGCGTCGTACATCGTCACTTCGCCAAAAGGCGTTACCTGGTCCTTCACCTTGTCCCAGTCGCCGACGATCACGATTGCGGCGCGGTAAGTGTCGAAGTATTTCGCGGCGGCTTTTTGGATGTCCGCGGCGGTTAAGGCTTCGATCTTCGGACGGAAGTCGTTGATGAAATTCTTGTCGAGATCGAACGTGTAGACCGTGTTGATGCGACCGGCGAGACCAAACTGGCTGGCCAGCTCGACTGAGAAGTTTCCGGTGCTGTATTCCTTCGCCGCACTCAGTTCCTCATCCGTCACCGGCAGCACGCGCATGCGATCCAGCTCGTAGAAGATCTCGAGCAGGGTTGGACCAGTTACTTCGTTACGAACAAACGCGCCCGCAATATACGCGCCGGTCTTCGCACGCGTATCCGAGAAGCTCGTAGGCGAGTAGGTGTAGCCCTTGGTCTCGCGGAT
>JAICQI010000150.1 GCA_025937955.1 Pyrinomonadaceae bacterium | reverse complement strand
GTAAAGTTGCTTGACGCTTTGAAGCAGGGCCTGATCACCGAAGCCGAAATCGACACTTCGCTCAAGCGCCTGATGACCGCACGATTTCGACTCGGCATGTTTGACCCGCCCGAGATGGTTGCGTACGCCCGCATTCCGTTTTCGAAGAACGACACGCCCGAGCATCGTCAACTGGCATTGCAAACCGCGCGTGAATCGATTGTGCTTCTGAAGAATGCCAACAACACGCTGCCGCTTAAGAAAGACCTGAAGAGCATCGCTGTGATTGGACCAAACGCCGATGCGCCTGAAGTGTTGTGGGGCAACTACTACGGTCGTCCATCGCGTTTGATTACGCCGCTGGCGGGAATTAAAAACGCAGTTTCACCGAATACGAAAGTGATTCACGCACTCGGCTCGTCACTCGCCGGCGAATCAGTTGTGCCTGTGCCTGCGTCGGCATTGTCTCCCGGGCTCAAGGCAGAGTATTTCAACAACGAAGAACTTCGTGGTCCAGCCGCAACCGTGCGCACAGACGAGCGCATCAATTTCGATTGGGGCCGTTACAAACCGACTCCGGAGTTGAATGAGAACAACTTCTCGGTTCGCTGGACCGGCAAACTCACGCCTGCTGAATCGGGCAACTACATGCTCGGCTTCACGGCTGACGATGGCGCGCGCGTCTTTCTCGACAACCAACTTCTTGTCGAGGCCTGGGAGCGCAACCCAAACAAAACAGTCACAAAGGAAATCGCGCTCGAAGGTGGGCGCAGTTACGATCTGCGCATGGAGTACCGCCAAAACAATCGCGAGGCGAGTGCGCGGCTGGTCTGGTCGTATCCGCGCCTCGTAGAAAGACAGATCGAAGAGGCGGTGGAGGCAGCCAGAGAGGCTGATGCGAGCGTCCTCGTCCTGGGTATTTCGGCGGGACTTGAAGGCGAAGAGATGACAGTGAACGTCGAAGGCTTTCGCGGCGGCGATCGTACTGATCTGTCTTTGCCGAAACCTCAGGAAGCATTGCTGAAAGCTGTTGTCGCCACGGGCAAGCCGGTCGTCGTCGTGTTGCTTAGTGGCAGTGCGCTGGCGGTGAACTGGGCCAACGACAATGCGCCGGCGATTCTGCACGCGTGGTATCCGGGCGGCGAAGGTGGGACCGCGATCGCGGACGTGTTGTTTGGCGATTACAATCCCGCGGGACGACTGCCGGTAACGTTCTACAAGTCGGTGGACCAGTTGCCACCGTTTACTGACTACAGCATGGCCGGGCGAACGTATCGTTACTTCAAGGGCGAGCCGCTTTACCCGTTCGGATTTGGGTTGAGCTTCACGAAATTTGGTTACAGCAATCTAAAGTTCAGCTCGAAATCAGTGAAGACTGGCGAACCAATCAAAGTTACAGTGGATGTGAAGAACACCGGGGCGAGAGATGGTGACGAAGTGGTGCAGTTGTATTTGACTGACGTCGCCGCCTCCGTGCCCGTACCGATCCGTGCGTTAGTCGGATTCGATCGCATCTCGTTGCGTGCGGGACAAAAACAGACCGTGGCCTTCACGATCACACCACGACAGATGTCACTAATCGATGACCGCGGCGAACGCGTCATCGAGCCCGGTGAGTTTGCAATAAACATCGGTGGTATGAGCGCCCGCTTCCAAGTCTCCGGCAAGCTGACAGAACTTCCAGAACGATAGCCACAAAAAGGCACAAAAATGATTTTATGTGCCTTTTTGTGCCTTTTTGTGGCTAAAAACTGACTCGTGCAGCGAACTGGAACGCACGTGGTCCACCGGAACCGAAGACGCCCCCCGCAGTCGTCACCGGCCGGCCAAAACTCGATGACCTCAAAAACCCTGGACTCGACGGATCGTTACTGTCACGCACGAGCACGTTCGAAAACCCCGAATAGTTCGACTTCGAAAACCCGAGCACATTCGTGACGTTGAATACGTTGAAGACCTCCACCATAGGCTCCAACGTGACCCGCTCACCCAACTTGAAAATCTTCCCCAACCGCAAATCCACCGAACTAAAGCTATCCGAGAAACGCGCATCGTCAGCGACCAACGGCAGCGGTGCCCCACCAAACCCGCCCGCTGCGTTAACCTGTTGAATGAACGCATTCAACTCCGCGCCAGTATGAAACAACCTGCCACCCGCATTACGCTGCAACTGCGGAATTCGCTGCGTGCCGCCCGGTACGAGTATGTCCATCGGCACACCGGACGCGAGCGTCACGATCGACGACAAGTGAAATCTCGCCGGCAGATCAAATACACCCGCGAAACTGAAACGATGGCGCTGATCATTCGGCGTCGGCCCATACTCCAACTGCAAATTATTCGGATTCAACGGACCATTCGAAAACGGAATCTGATCGTCATTCGCGTAATTGAAAGCTTTTGAGAGCGTATAAGCAGCGCGAAACTGATAGCGAGACGCGAATCGCTTCTCGAGACTCAACAACAGCCCGTCGTACTTCGTCTTCACACTCGACTCGAGATTCACAACCGCATCAGGTCCCCCCACGACGGGATTGAAAACAGTGCCGATAGTGCGACCGATGATGAAATGCGTGCCGAAATTGTGCAGGTAATCAGCGCGCAAAACATAGTCGCCAAACTCACGCTGCACGCCGAAGTTCATCTGCTGGACCATCGGGTTCTGCAACGTGTTGTCGATGATGTTGATGCCGGAAGCGCCCGCGCCCGTTAAGATGAAACCCGTAAACGGATTGGCAAGCGTCGGCGCTCCCGGCGGGAACGTGCCGTTGACCGGATCGAAGAGAAATGGCGGTGGAATGAAGAACACATTGCCGGCACGCACCTCGATCGGCAGCGCACGCCCGTCCAGACCACGTTCAAGCGACTGGATTTCTAAAGTGACTCGATCGTAGTAGATGCCGTAGCCACCGTGAATGCTGGTGCGACCATCCTTCGTGGAGTAGTTGAAACCGAAACGTGGTCCAAAGTTGTTCTTGTCTCTGGTTCTCTCGCCTTGCAGGAACGGCAGGATGATCGGATTCAACTCATCGACTCGACTGACGTTCTTCACGTCGGTATCGATCTCGTAGCGCACGCCGATGTTGAGTGTGAGCTGCGGATGAACGCGCCAATCGTCCTGTGCGAAGAACGAGAAGTAAGAATTGTCGGCATTCGGAATCAGCAGCGGTTGCGTGGGATGACCGCTGCGCAGCGTCACTGCAAACAGCAAATCGTTGTCGTCGACTCTGCCGTCGCCGTTGCGATCGAAGTCAGGAAAGTCTTCGATCAGCTCGATTCGACCCTGCTGAAACACGCGCAGATCAAAATCCGCAAAGACTCTTTGAAACTCACCGCCGAAAGTGAGCGTGTGATTGCCGCGCAACATGGTGACGTGATCGGAAAACTGTAGTCGCTTTTGTTTCGTCCCTTGCGGAACCCGAAAAGACGCGCCGTCCTGAATACTTGGAAAAGTCAGTTGTGGCCCTGGTGTAACGGGTTCTATGTCGTTGAAGAAGTCGCTGAAACTGAAATTAAAAGTATTCACGTCACGGGCACTGAGGACACGTGTGTAGTTAGCCAGTACCGAATGAATGTTGTTTTTGCTCGCCTGTCGTTGGGACGCGGAGCCGATGGCGCGATCGAGCGTGCTTGGCGCGATGTCGTCTTCACGTTGCAGTGAATAGCGAAACGAAAGTTGATCGCTGCTGCTCGGGTGCCAGTCAAAGCGATGTGTGCTGAGCAGGTCGTTTAACGGCGCTATGGCAATGTCTCTTCTGATCGTGCGCGTGGACAGATCGCGCAGGCCGACGAGTGTCGCGCCATCCTGGTTGCGATATTCAAACGAGCTGAAGAACCAGGCGCGATCTCTTTTCACTGGCCCACCAAAAGCGAAGGCATATTGTTCGCGATCGAACGGAGGCGTTTCCTGAAGCCCACGATCAAACGTCGCCGGCAATCCCTGCAATGCGTTGTCGCGGAAGTAAAACGAACCAGAACCGTGAAACTCGTTGCTACCTGATTTGGTGACAATGTTGATGACTGACGAACCTGAGCGACCGAGTTGCGCCGAAAACCGATTGGTTGCCATCTGAAACTCTGCCACTGCTTCCTGAGAGATGTTTTGCAGTGGACCACCGACAACGTCGTCGTTATTGTCGGCTCCATCGACGGTCACGTTTCCGCCGCGACCGAGCTGGCCCGCGGACGAGATGACGACTGTGTTTGTCTTCGTGGGATCGAAATTCGGTGCGGGGGCATTTCCGGGGATCAGCAGCGCCAGCTCCAGAAAGTTGCGGCCGTTGAGTGGGAGGTTGTTGATCTGCTGCGCGTTGATGACGCCTTCGACCGCAGTGGAGGTCGTGTCGACTAGTCGCTCGAACTCGATGTGAACCGTGTCGTTTATTTCGCCGGCCTCGAGGACGAAGTTGACTGCCTCGTTCTGTCCGACTTGTAAGACCACAGACAAGACGACAGCCGTTTTGA
Organism: Pyrinomonadaceae bacterium; assembly: GCA_025937955.1. Classification (GTDB taxonomy): domain Bacteria; phylum Acidobacteriota; class Blastocatellia; order Pyrinomonadales; family Pyrinomonadaceae; genus PSRF01. Next base: position 5,578 of record JAICQI010000150.1, on the reverse strand, counting down.
AGCCGGCAGCTTTTGCCTTCACTTCGTATTCGCCGACGGGTAGGCGAGTAAGGGAAAAGAACCCGGAATCCGTCGTTGTCGTTTTGCGGCTCACTGCCGTTGCTTTTTGCGTAACGATGATTTGCGTTCCGCTAACTACGGCGCCGTGCTGATCGTTAACCGTGCCGCTGAGCGTCGCGGTGGCAGCCTGTTGCGCGTGAATTGAAGTTGCGAGACAGAAGACGGTGAACGTCAGCAACAATATCTTTTTGGGGGTCATGGCGCGGCAAAATAGCACGCACGTCGGATCGCGTCATCAAACTTTAGTTGTAGGAGTAGCCACAAAAAGGCACAAAAGGCACAAAAATAATTTCAGGAAAACTCTTTTGTGGTTTATGTGCCTTTTTGTGGCTTGTTTCGTTTGCTAAGAAAGGCGCGGAGCCAGATGAAACCGATGGCCAGAAAGGGCAGGAGGTAAATGAGCAGATCCCAGCGGCCTAATCCGTCGGGTGTGGGCTCGACGAACGCTGTTGTTTCACCGCTGCCTTGCGCGCTGTGCAAAATTATGCGAACGCGCCAGTTTTCCTGGACGTCGAACTTGACCATGGTTTTGTATTGCACCTGGCCTTTCAAGTCCTCGCGAACGGCAGCATAACTCGCTTCGGGAAGTCGACCACTGGCTGGCTGGACGGCCACTTGAACGGTCAGGTCGTTTGGAGGCGTTTGTGTGATGACGAAGAAAGAACCTTCGCCGATGTCCGGATCAGTCCAAACCGAAATAACGCACGGACCAACCTGCTGGTCGACGACGATCGGAAACGGTGGTCCATCGTGTGCAAGAGTGCGAGCAGAGAACAAGAAAACGAGAAGCGCCGTCGCGAGGTATCGCATCATCCGCCCAACATCGTTCCACGCATTTCCATCGGTTGTGATAATAACCAAACAGCAGCCGCAAAAAGGATTACTGCAACACCAGCCCACGGCACGAATGCGCGCATTGGTTTAACTGGTGAATCTTCTTCAGCGAGACGATAACTCACCAGCAGCGAGCCGAGTAAACCGAGAAAGATGAATCCATACTCGAGCCCCTGCACAGTGCTGACAGGCAGGCCAGTTAATCTCCACAGCGGCGTGCCTAAAAACTGCCAACCCAATTCGGCGGCCGCGCTCTGCATGACGGGAATGAATGTGTAGAGCCCGGTCAGGAAGTGAAACGAATAATGGGCCAGCCAAATTCCGAATCCGAGTGGTACGAGCGAGTAAGAGTATCGCACCAGTAATGAGATCGGTGATTTATCGATCGAGAGTCGAGTAAGCCAGACAGCAACGCCGAGCAGGACAACAGGTTCGACTATCAACGCAACGACGAAGAGGACGCCGAGCACTGGTGCTTCGTGTGTGACGTTCATCATCTGCGCCAGCCAGCTTTCAACCGCGTAAACCGGGCTGACCATCGCAAAGGCATTCAACAGCGCTCCAAAAACAAACAACAGCGAGAGCATTGCCAGATCCTTGCGCCGCGAGAAGATACCGACGCCAGAACGCATCGCATCTGTCGTCAACTCAGACGCAGGAACACGCGCGAGAATACCGACATTGTCGTGGGGACAAGCCTGCACGCAGTCGAGACAAAACGTGCAGTCAATGTTCCCGACCTTCCGCGGTTGAAACAGTGCCAGCTCACAACCGCGCTGAATTACTACCAGCGGCGAAACGGGATCGCGCCGTCCTCTGATGCAGTCTTTCGTACGGCAACTCGTGCAAACCGCCTGATCGCGCACCTTCACTTCGAGCGGAGAGAGCGTCGAGGCGAGGAAATTGAACTGCCCGATCGGGCACACAAACTTGCAAAACGATGCGTGCTTGAAAAACCCGTCGACGACCAAGGCCGCCACGAAATAAAAAGCTATTAGGAACGCCGTCCACCACGGCCGTGACCACAGATCAAACAGCTCGTAAACAAAGAGTCCGGCGATCAGCAGTGACACTGAGAGCCACTTGTTGCGCAGATAGCGCGGGAAGTTTCGGACAGGACGAAAGAACCGGCGCGCGAAGTCGCGAACGAGTACGAACGGGCAAGCGAGACAAAAGAAATTTCCGGCAACGAGGAGAACCAACACGAGCGCGCCGCGAAAGTGTACCCACGTGATCGTCGTAGCGAGGTTTTTGGGAGCAAGTGATGGTCCGAAGAAGCCGTGCAGGATCATCAACACGCTGAGCAACAGCAGCGGAATCTGAAAAAGCGTACGAGCATGTCGCCACCGCAGCAGTCGACCGAGAAGCGGAGCTCGCAATAAATCCATTTACCTCACCCCGTTGATTTCGATCTGTCGTTGCAGCTTTTGTCCATCGGGAAGAGCAATATGGACCAGCACAATCCAATCTCCGGCCATTGTGAGTTGGAGCGTGCCGCGGTATTTTCCGGTCTCGATTTCCTTTGCCTCACCATTGACCGGAGCCATGCCTGCGTGTGACATGTTACCTTCGAGGTCAACACGCGCACCACCAACCGGCACGCCATTTTTATCCGTCAGTCTAACGTCGATGGTAGTTGTGCCGGCGCGTGGAGGTTGCGGCGCAATCTCATACTGAACTGCGATGTCAGGTGGTTTCGCAATCTTCTGACATGCGAACGCGAACACGAACAGACAAAACAGCGGTAACTTTTTGCGGGCGATCACGCCGCTATCGGCTGTCGATGCAGCGCGCAGGTGCAGGTCGCGGGCTGCTCTTCGCGGGGCGGGAACATGTGGTAGTACATCCCGATAATCATCGGTATGAAAACGATCGCATTGTAAAAAAGATGAATCTCAACTCTGTTTTTCGGAAACACCATTTGTAGAAAACTCAACGGCACAGGCGAGCCGAGTAAGTTGTGTTGAAGAATCGCCTGGGCTTGCAGCAGCAGGTGTTCGATGTGGTGCCAGAACTGGATCACCAGCGCCACCGTCCACCACTTGCGCGATAGTCCGGTAAATCCTTTGCGCAACATCCACAGCCCGACCAGCATGAAGATCGCGTAGAAGTAGTGGAGTATTTCCGAGCTCACCAAAAACGGAAACCACAAACCAAGCATGCCTCCTGCCTGCGGGCGCGGCCAGCCGAGCACGTAGATTTGGACTGCCTGCGTCAGATGCTCAGCCCAGTGCGCGAGCACGACAAACATGAAGAGGTGCAGCGAGCGTTTGTGCCACTCGGAATTCAGTCTGCTGTACAGACTCGAGCCTGTTCCGGAGTGCAGATTCGCCAGATTTGATGTCGCAACAGACATGTTGAAGGCGGGTATCTTACGTTAGAAATCCGAACCTGCCAAGACCTTTTGCCACAAATAGCAAGATAGGACTATAACCTTTTATGTGCCTTTTGCGCCTTTTTGCGGCAAAAAATAGACTTTGTTTGACGTCTAAGCTAAAGTCCCATCTTCTTTTCTCAGCTTTTACAACTTCGATCCGAAGAGGTCGCAAATGCGTCGATGTGAATTATTGTTGATGATTCTCGTCCTGTTTCCCGCTGTGTCCCACGCGCAAGTTCTGGGTGACCCGCCCGACGTCAGTCAGGATTTTCAAAAGATGGAGAACGTCTACTTCGTTGGTAGTCGCGTCACGTCATTCGACACGTCTACCGGACAAGGCACGTTGCAGTGGGAGCGCTACTGGCGCAGCACAACGCTCTCGTTCAACAAGATCGACGGCACCCTCATCCGCGGTCGCGCGACTGAGTTTCCCGGCACTGAATACGATCAAGATCCAACTCTCCCGTTTGCCGTGACGTTCGTGAGTCCGCGCACAGTGCGCCTGCGCTTTTCCACGCGCGCAGTGCCGCTGAGCGATGGCCAGTCGCTGATGCTTGCAGGGCCAGTTCCCAAAGACACATCGTGGCGCGTCGAGCAGAACGATCGCGAAATCACTTACACCGGCGCACACGGCAAAGTGAAGATCATCAAGCAGCCCTGGCACATCGAGATTTACGATCAGCGCGGGCGTTTACTGACGCGCACGCAGAACATCGGCGATCCGGCGACTTACATCACTCCGATTCCGTTTTCCTTTGTGCGTCGCTCGAGCGATCTCACGCGCCGCATGGCCGCAACGTTCGAACTACAACACGACGAAAAGATCTTCGGCTGTGGCGAATCGTTCACGCGCTTCAACAAGCGTGGGCAACGCGTCCTTGTCTCCACCCGCGACGGCATGGGGACGCAGAACGAATTCATGTACAAACCCATTCCGTTCTTCCTGAGCAGCAATGGCTACGGCATGTTTGTGCACACCAGCGCGCCGTTGACTTTCGATTTTGGCAAATATTTCGATGCGCACAATGTGATCTACTCAGGCGACGAGAACCTCGATATCTTCCTGTTTCTCGGCGAGCCGAAAGACATTCTTTCGGAGTACACCGCGCTAACAGGTCGCAGTCCGGTGCCGCCGCTCTGGTCGTTTGGTTTCTGGATGAGCCGCATCACGTACAACTCGGAAGACCAGGTGCGGCAAGTGGCCCAGCAACTGCGGTCGCATCAGGTTCCCACCGACGTGATACACCTCGACACCGGTTGGTTCGAGACTGATTGGCGCAGCGATTACCGTTTCTCGACGTCGCGCTTTCGCGATCCGGCAAAGATGATCGCCGATCTGAAGCAGCAGGGATTTCACGTCAGTCTCTGGCAATACACTTACTTCACCAGCAAGAACGATCTCTGGAAAGAGATGGTTGAGAAGGGTTATCACGTTCGGAATGAGGGCGGGCAACTTCCGTTCGAAGACGCAACGCTCGACCTGAGTAATCCTGAGGCTGTTAAGTGGTACCAGGGGAAACTGCGCGATTTGCTGAAGATGGGAGTCGGCGCGATCAAGGTCGACTTTGGTGAGGGCGCGCCGTTGACTGGTCAATACACTTCCGGATTGAGCGGTTGGTACGAGCACAATCTTTACCCGTTGCGTTACAACAAAGCGGTCGCTGAAGTTACGAAAGAAGTCACGGGCGACGATGTGATCTGGGCGCGCAGCGCGTGGGCCGGCAGCCAGCGTTATCCATTGCACTGGGGTGGCGACGCGGAGAACACCGATTCCGCGATGGCGGCGGAGTTGCGCGGTGGGCTGTCGTTCGGGTTGTCGGGTTTCACGTATTGGAGTCACGACGTTGGTGGTTTTGTGAATAAAGCGCCGCGCGATCTTTACCGGCGCTGGCTTGCGTGGGGTGTGTTGACGTCGCACACGCGAGCGCACGGCGCGCCGCCGAGGGAGCCTTGGGAATACGATGCGGCGTTGACTGAGGATTTCCGCAGGGCGTTGGGGTTGCGCTACGCGCTAATGCCTTACATTTACGCGCAGGCGAAAGACTCATCGGCGCGTGGTTTTCCGATGGTGCGGCCGCTGTTCTTTGAGTATCCAAACGATGCTACGTCGTGGACCATCGACGACCAGTACATGTTTGGATCGGATTTGCTGGTGGCGCCGATGTTTGCGAGTGGCGACCGGCGCAAAGTTTATCTGCCGCCGGGTAGCTGGATCGATTATCAGAGCGGGCGTGTTTATGAGGGATCGAAGTGGCACGAGATTGCGTTAGGCCAGATTCCCGTCGTGCTGCTGGTGAAGAATCACTC
>JAICQI010000260.1 GCA_025937955.1 Pyrinomonadaceae bacterium | reverse complement strand
GCCTTGGCACCGCTTTGTCCAATGTTTCGGACCAAAGCGGTGCCAAGGCACCGCACTCCAAGGAGGCGCCCTATACAGTGGATGTCAAAAGTAACTCCTTGACGTAGTCGCATGAATCTCGTTACTTAAGAATCGATGTCGAATACGAGCGATAGCGAAAAGCGCCGGTTTGAGTTTCTCAGTCTATCACTTTTGTTTGGTCTCGCAGCCGCGATCGGGATGTTGATCTTCTTCGGCTGGTTGAGTGACGAAGTGCTGGAAGGGGATTCGCTGCAGTTTGACGAAGCCACCAGGGCTGCTGTCCACCAACTCGCTTCGCCAGCTCTCACCATGATCATGCGCGGCTTCTCTTTTATCGGCTCCACGCTCGCACTGGCCATATTGACGACCCTAGTCATCGTGCAGCTTGCACTGAAGAAATTGGGTCGTGAAGCGAAACTCTTTGCGATCACGATGATCGGAGCAGCACTGCTGAATATAACTCTCAAGCTCACCTTCAAACGCGCGCGTCCAGCACCCTTTTTCGATCTGACGCCACCGGAGACGTACAGCTTCCCCAGTGGGCACTCACTGACAAGCGCCGTCTTCTTCGGCGCGCTTGCGGCAATTTGGACGGCGCGAATCAAGTCGAGACGCACGCGCCTGATCGTGTGGATCGTCTGCACGGCGATGTTCTTGTTGATTGGGTTTTCGCGAATTTATCTCGGCGTGCATCACACGACGGACGTGATTGCGGGATTTGCGGCGGCATTGATTTGGATCCTGGTGGTGAGGTTCGTGGAGATGGAGTTAGCGCGGCGAAAAAGAAAGAAGCGAGCCGCGGATTTACACGGATAAATGCGGATTCAGATTTAAACGCATCTCAATCGACAGCCCGCCGTCAGCGGCGTTTGTTGCCTGGACCGAGCCGCCGTGCATGCGCACAGCGCGCTCGGTGATCGCGAGGCCAAGCCCGGTACCGCCACCACTCTGGCGATCGCGAGCGTCTTCGGTCCGATAAAAAGGACGAAAGATCTTTTCGAGTGCTTCCGCAGGAACACCCTTGCCACGGTCGCGCACGCTGATCACCGCGAAGTTGTCACCATTGCCATTCTGCTTTCGCAGCGCTACTTCAACCGCAGTTCCCTCGGGCGTGTAGCGAACTGCGTTGCGCACAACGTTCTCAACCGCACTGCGAAGCAGTTCCTCGACACCGTTGATCGAGCAGTTATCACTCGAAACAACCTGCACCGAGCGGTTCACACTGCGCGCTTCGTAATCCGCATCGTGGACCACTTCACGCACCAGCGCCGTGAGATCGACTTCAGTCCGCTTGCGCCCGTCCGTGCCGCTCTCCAAACGCGTCAACGCCAACAACTGGCTGATCATTTCGTTGAGATTGTCTGACTCGCGTTCGATGCGATCGAGCGCGCCGTTGGCTTCTGCGCCGGAGCGTTGCCGCGCGAGACCAAGAGCGACTCCGAGCCGCGCGAGTGGCGATCGCAGTTCGTGCGAAATATCGCCGAGCAAACGTTGCTGCGCTTTAACCATTCCTTCCAAACGCTCAGCCATTGCGTTGAAATCACGGCCCAGCTGGCCCACTTCGTCACGCCGCTTCGCGAGTTTGGTAGAAACACGAGCGCCGAGATTTCCTTCCGCGAGCTCGTTGGTAGTGGTGCGAAGTTTGAACAGCGGCGTCGCGAGATAGCGCGCCAGCCAGTAACAAAAGATTCCACCGATCACGAGTATCACCAGCAAACGCATACCTAACGATTGAAGGCTCGGTTGAAACGGCGGACGGGTAATGTGTGCGACGTAGATGTATAGCTGGCCGTTCGCGCTCACGACGGGGCGCGCGACAAGTGTGTTTTCGTCGAAGTTGAATTCGATGTCACGAGTTTCTACCGCCTTCGCGCTCAACTCCTGGGCTCTCGGGGGCACCGCTCGTCCGGAAAGCTCTGTTCCGGTTTCGTTAAAGAAAGTCGCACTTGCGCCTCCAGCTTTTTCTATTGCTTGAAGCGTCGCAGTCAACGCCGCAGGTCCTGATTGCTCGTAGGCCTCAGCGGCTCTCTGTGCATTTGGCCCAGTTTGTGCGAGATCGCGAAACGAACGCCGTGTCGGCGTGGGCCGCGTGAGCGCAAACGCCGCAAACAGCACGACGTTGATGATGATCATCGCCACCCAGAACCAGAGGAAGATTTTCAGATATAAACTGCGAAACGAGATAATCATTCGGATTTCTCAGATGTCGCGCCGTAGATGTAACCGACGCCGCGAATGGTCTTGATTCTCTCCAGACCGTTCAGTTGGTGGCCCAACTTCTTGCGCAGGTTGCTGACGTGCATGTCGATACTGCGGTCAAACGGCGAGAGCTCGCGCCCCAAAACTTCCTTCACCAGATCCTCACGCTTGACGATTTGTCCCGCACTGCGCAGCAGGATCTCGAGCAGGTCGTATTCGACACCGGTGAGCTCAACTACTTCCTCCGAGCGGCGGACATTGCGCGTGTTGCTGTCCATTTCGATGTCGCCGACGCGAATCGTTTCGCGTGCTGAAGTAGTTGACTCAACGGGCTGGGCTCGCCGCAATACGGCACGAATACGGGCCACCAGCTCGCGTGGATTAAATGGTTTTGGAAGGTAATCGTCGGCGCCGATTTCGAGACCAACGATACGATCGACATCGTCGCCGCGGGCCGTCAACATTAAAACAGGAATGCGGGAACGTGCCCGGATGCGTCGCAGCACGTCGAAACCGTTTGTGCCCGGCAACATCACGTCGAGCACTACCAGGTCGTGTTCGTTCGAAAGGGCGCGATCGATGCCGCGTTCGCCGTTGTGGATTGCTTCGACGCTGTAGCCCTCGGGCTGCAGGTACTCTCCGACCAGCTCGCAAAGGCCGACGTCGTCGTCAATTACCAGAACGCGTTCCATTGGTTGCTCGGCCAGATTGAAAGACATAAGGCGACCTCAAGGCAAGTCGCCAGAATCCTACATTAACCGCCTATTTTCGTCCGTAAAGAAGTGTCAATCACAAACTTTACAGAACTGACAAAACTTTACAATCCGTTGACAGACTCTTTACGACTGATTTGGATACAATCCGTGCCCGCGCCAAGCGGGTGGCCACGGAGTGCCACCCCCTACAATAACGCCCGAGTCTTTTGTAGGAGTGGCACTCCGTGGCCACCCGTCGCCTGGATTAAGGAGCTTCGGATGAAAAGAATCGTGTTGATTATCGCCCTGTGCGTGAGCATTCCGGCGCTCGTCGTTGCACAGCAACGTGCGGGTTCGTTGCGGGGACAGGTGCTGGACGAGTTGGGCGGCGCGATAGTTGGCGCGAGCGTGACGGCGACCGACGGCAAAGGCGCGGAAAAGTCAGTGGTCACGAACGAGGCTGGCACTTACACGATCAACGGGCTCGCTCCCGGCAAGTACACCGTGCGCGCAATTAACGCAGGCTTCGCAATGTCTGAAACTCCGGATGTCGAAGTGGTCAGCGGCAAAGCACAGCAGTTTGACATCACTCTGAAAGTCGCGATTGAAGAACAGAACGTAACGATCGCTACTGACAATCGCGAATTGAGCACTGAACCCGAGAACAACGCCGGCGCCGTTGTGTTGAAGGGCGACGATATCGAGGCACTCCCGGACGACCCGGACGATCTCGCGGCGGCGTTGCAAGCGTTAGCAGGTCCTTCAGCCGGTCCAAATGGCGGGCAGATCTTCGTCGATGGTTTCACTGGCGGTCGCCTGCCGCCGCGCGCATCGATCCGCGAAGTCCGTATCAATCAAAACCCCTTTTCCGCTGAATACGATCGCCTCGGCATGGGTCGCATTGAAATCCTGACTCGTCCCGGCACCGATCGCTTTCGCGGTCAGGCTTCGTTCAACTTCAACGACGAATCTCTCAACGCACGTAATCCATTCTCGGAATCGCAGACACGTCCGCCGCTGCAGACGCGCCAGTATGGCGGAAACTTCGGTGGTCCACTCTCGAAAGGAAAGGCCTCGTTCTTTGTCGATTTCGACAAACGCGATACTGACGACGCAGCCCTGATTGTGGCGCAGGTGCTGGATGCGAATAACAATATCGTCGGGTTTAGTGAGGCGTTTGCGATTCCCAGCCGCCGCACGTCTTTCAGCCCCAGAATCGATTACCAGATCAACGCGAACCATACGTTGGTCGCGCGTTACAACTACTCGAAGATCACTCGTATAACCGGCGTCGGCGGGTTTCAACTGCCTTCACGCGCGTACGACACCGAGCAAAGCGAACACGGTATTCAGTTCACCGAAACAGCAATCATCAACAAGACGATTGTTAACGAAACGCGCTTTCAGTTTGAACATACAAAGAACGCACAGAACGCGGACAATTCCATTCCGACCATCGACGTGCAGGATGCATTCACTGGTGGCGGATCTCAGATTGGCCAGTCGCATACTGATACGAACAATTGGGAGCTCACCAACAACACCTCGTTTGCTATAAACGCCCACTCGCTGAAAGTTGGTGCACGTGTTCGTTCGGTAGATATCACAAATTTCTCGCCGCAGAATTTCGGCGGTTCTTTCAGCTTCTTCGGCGGCAATTTTGGACCGTCGGCGATTGGTCCAAATAACGAGCCCCTGGGCCCCATAGTGAGTCTTGCCAGTATCGAACGTTATCGCCGCACGGAAGTGCTTCTGGACCAGGGATTTACCGGCGCTCAGATACGTGCTCTCGGTGGCGGTGCAACTCAGTTTCGTTTGTCTTCCGGAAATCCGGAAACCAAGGTGAGCCAGTGGGATTTTGGCGGCTACATGCAGGACGACTGGAAAGTGCGTCCGAACTTTACGCTGAGCCTTGGCCTGCGTTACGAGAACCAGAAGAACATCGACAGCAATTTCAACTTTGCGCCGCGGGTCGGTTTTGCGTGGTCTCCGGGAGGGCAACAGTCGAAGACGGTCCTGCGTGGCGGTTATGGAGTCTTTTACGAGCGCGTCAGCGAGAGCCTGACAATGACCGCGGAGCGCTTGAACGGAGTCAATCAACAACAGTTCACCGTACAGAATCCTGACTTCTACCCCGTGGTTCCGACGCCGGAGCAGTTGCTCCAGTTTTCAGTTCCGGGAACGGTTTACAGATTGGCTGACGGACTGCAAGCGCCGTACACGCTGCAGGGAGTATTCAGCGTCGAGCGCCAGTTGCCTCGCAATATCACTGTCGCTGCAAGCTACATCAACTTGCGCACGTTGCACGTGTTGCGTACGCGGCAATTGAATGCGCCTTTGCCGGGCACTTTTATTCCGGGCGTGATCGACAGTGGCGTGAGGCCGGTAAACTGTGCCGACTTCATTCCACCGGACATCAATCCAGCGACGCGTTGCAACATCTTCGAGTATGAGTCGAGCGGTCGTTACAACCAGAACCAGTTCATCATTAACGTCGGCAGCCGGCTGATGCGTAATTCGTCGCTCAACGCTTACTACGTTTTGTCGAAAGCAAACAGCGACACTGAAGGCACCGGAAGTTTTCCCGCCAATCCTTATGACTTCGCCACTGAATATGGACGCGCGTCTGGCGATATTCGTCATCGTTTTGTGATGACTGGCACGTTCCGCGCGCCGTGGGACATCAACTTGAATCCGTTCATCATCGTGCAGTCGGGACGCCCGTTTAATATCATCCTCGGGCGCGACCTCAATAACGACACGGTTAATAACGAACGTCCGGCTTTGGCGCCTGCCGGAGCAGACTGTTCGAACACGACCCTGTTCAAGTGTACGCCGTACGGTAATTTTCAATTGGCCTTAGGGCCGAACGAGGTCATGATTCCGCGCAACTTTGCGGAGGGACCCGGTTCGGTAACTGTCAACCTGCGCGTCAGTAAGACGTGGAGCTTCGGGTCCGAAGGTGGCGGTGCAAGAGCCAATCAACAGAACCAGCAGGGTGGTCAGCGGGACGCTCAACGCAACACGATGATGGGTGGCATGGCTGGCGGCAGAGGTCCGCACGACGGAGGGCGTGGTGGTTTTCGTGGACCAGGCGGTCCCGGCGGCTTCGGTGGCGGCGGTGGTGGAAATGGCCGCTACAACCTGACCTTCTCACTGAACTTCCAAAACCTGCTCAACCACACGAATTTCGCTCCGCCGGTGGGCAATCTCGGTTCGCTGTTCTTTGGACAATCAACCGCGACATCAGGGTTCGGAGGGTTTGGTGTCGGCAACCCTGCCTACAATCGCCGGATCGACGCGCAGATCCGCTTCAGCTTCTAAGAAATTTAGCCGCAGCTTTTCGCGGATGAACGCAGATTGATTAATCTGTGTTCATCCGCGAAAATCTGCGGCTAAAAAATGAATTCATTTATCCAGCGTTGCATCGAGCCTGATTGTCAGACCGAATACAAAATTGACGAGCGCCTTTACGTGTGTTCGCGTTGCGGGGGATTGCTCGACGTTGTCTGGGGAGATACGGTTGTCGATGCTGATTCCCTGCGTAAGCTTTGGCGAGAGCGGAAGTCGTCGCTCGATGTTCGCGATCGCAGTGGCGTTTGGCGTTTTCGCGAGTTCCTGCCGTTTGCGGAAGACGTGGAAGTCGTGTCGCTTGGTGAAGGAAACACGCCGCTCTACGAAGCACCGAGATCCGCTGATTACTGTCGCCTGTCACATTTAAAACTCAAGCACCAGGGTTGCAATCCGACCGGATCTTTCAAGGATACCGGCATGACTGTGGCGGTGACGCAGGCGCGGAAACTCGGCGCGCAGCTCGTCGTTTGCGCGAGCACTGGAAACACAGCAGCGAGTTTGGCGGCGTATGCGGCGCGTGCCGAGCTGCGTTGCGCCATCATCGTTCCCGGTGGTCAGGTGAGTCATGCGAAATTGGCCCAGGCATTGGACTACGGCGCGAAAGTGCTGGAGGTTGAGGGCAACTTCGACTCGTGCATGAACGTGATTCGCGAGCTTTCCGAAGATGGTGCGGTGTACCTCGTCAACTCGATCAATCCGTTTCGTATTGAAGGTCAGAAGACGGTCGCGTTTGAGCTTGCGGAGCAGCTTGAATGGCGTGTTCCGGATCATCTCGTGTTGCCCGGTGGGAATCTTGGGAATAGTTCCGCGTTTGGAAAAGGGTTTCGCGAATTGTTAAGGAGTGGGTTGATCGATCGGTTACCGAAGATAACGGTGGTGCAGGCGGCGGGCGCGGCGCCATTTGCGCGCTTCTATCGCGAACATGATGCTTTTGTAAACGAGGAACATCCGCAGACACTGGCGTCGGCGATTAAGATCGGCGCGCCGGTTTCATGGCCGAAAGCGTGGCGTGCAGTGAGTGAGACCGGGGGTAGCGTCATCACTGTGACGGAGCAGGAGATTGCAGATGCAAAGGCTGTAATTGGTCGCGACGGGATTGGTTGCGAACCAGCGTCCGCCACGACTGTAGCGGGAATTCGCAAGCTCATCTCCGAACGAGCAATCCAAGAGGATGAAACAGTCGTGGCAGTCTTAACGGGACATTTGCTCAAAGATACTGATTACGTAATGAAGTATCACAGCGACTCGTTAATCGCGCCCGACGGCGAGCGTCTCGCGAGCAACTTCGGCAACTCGCCGATCCGCGTCCCTGCATCCCTTAAGATGATCCGGGCGTTATTGTAGGGGCGGGGCACGGTGTGCGCCCCAGGCTCGAAAACAGGTAAGTGGGGGGGGCCCCGGGTGGCCGCCCCACAAAAAGAAATTTTTGCACCAATAAAAGAGAAGTTGGGGTTGGTGGGGGGAAGGAG
>JAICQI010000234.1 GCA_025937955.1 Pyrinomonadaceae bacterium | reverse complement strand
GCAGCACAAATAATATCACTGAGCCGGATAAGTTTAACAGATCCTTCAATAGAACAAGTCAGGAAGAGGGGCTTGGCCCCCGCCCTCCGAACAGCGGGGGCAAGCCCCTCTTCCTGACTTGTTCTTTTATTGTAGTTTGTGGAGCTCTAGCGAGGTTTTACTATGCCGCCATTGTCGAGTGCGGTGTAGACGTCGCTTGAGAAGAGCCCAAGCCACGGATCGGAGCCGGGCGTCAGGAAGAGTTTCGCGTAAACCTGCTCGTTCAACTTTTCCACGTCTTCGCGAACCGGATCTTTTGCGAACCACGTGTATAGCTTTGAGTGCAACAGGTATTCGTTGCGTACGGTATCAAGCGCTATCAGCTCCTGAAACTTCTGCAACAGACCCGCAAATTCCTGATCCGTCAACGCTGGATTCTGACGTTTGATCAGCGAGATACTGCGCTCATCGAGGACCGCGTCGGACGCATGAAGCTCAGCGATTTTTCTCCACGCGTCTTCGTCGGTGATCTTTCCCAGCTCTTCTGTAGCCGCCGTCATGGCGCGAAGTATGGTCGCCTCAGTGATCGCTTTGGTAACTGCTATCGGTGCAATGCTCAGCGCCTCGCCATTCGTCCCTTTCACGATCCTGAAACCCTCGGGCTTTTTGCCGCCGATCTTCTCCGTGTCGATGGTCCACGCCGCCGAGATCTTGTTGTGTTGCTGGCTGTAGTACATCGTCAACATGAAGTTTCGTTGCTGGTCGTTCTTGCCGTTCAGCGATTTGAAAAACGTCTCCGCATTCGTGAGCCCGCGCAGAAAAGCTTGTGGTCCATACAAGCCGGGCAGCGCATCGATCGGACGTCCTTTCGAATCGAGAATGTAATGAATACTGTTGCCGGTCAGCGTGCGCTCGAGCTTGCGTCCATCGCCGAAATCGATCGTTACCGTTGGCACCGGCCGTACTGATTGCCAGTGCAACACAAAACGATCGCGCAGAACCGCGCTGACTTCGGCATTCGAATAAAGCACCGTGCGGAAGAACCTGCTGTTGGCGCAGCTGAATTCATCGGTCAGCTTTCCTAACAGGCGTAATGACAGAATCGGCTTGCCACTGGCAACTGCGACGCGCTTCGCACTCTCGATGTCGGTGTGCCAGTAAAGACCGGATAGGTAACTGTTCTTCTGCTGTGCGACGGTGTCGAGTTCGGTTGTGATTCGTTGCCACTCCTCGTCAGACGCGAGCAAAGGATCGGCGATGTGGCGGTTGATCTCGCCGGCGTGACGGGTCATCAGCACCTGCAAACCCGCCGGCCCCATCGAGCGCAGCTCTTCGACGGTCGGCTCGGTGGCGAAGGATGTTTGGGTTGAAAACAGAACCAAAAGGAGTAACGAAAGGAAGTAGAACTTCGAGTTCATCGGGACCTCCAGACGACTGCGGATTTGTAGGAATTACGGGGAAGAGTTGAACCTTTGAGGTAGTTTGATTTCGTTGGGTTGCTTTTTAGCCACAGATTTACGCGGATTTCATATACAGATTTAATCAAATCCGTATGAAATCCGTGTAAATCTGTGTGGCCTATTTCTTCAACAACTCCAGTACCGCCGAGGTCATCGCCTTAACGCCCGTGCGGAGGGTGGGCTCGGGGACGGGCGCGAAGAGCGCCGAGTGCAGGCCGGGCAGCGCGACGCCCGTTTCCCTGCTCTCCTTCACCTTCGTCGGATCGGAGGCGCCCAGCCAGAAGAGAGTCGCCGGAATCTTCTGGTCCAGACTGAAATTGCCAAAATCTTCGCTCGCCATTATCGGCGGCATCTTCACCACGTTCTCTTCCCCGAGCGCCTGCTTGAACGTTGCGACGAGTCGGTCGACCAACTGCGGGTCGTTATACGTCGAGCCCGTGCCTTCACTGACTTTCACGATCGGAGCTCGATCTTCAGGTATCCCCGCCGAGGTCGCCACGCCTTTAACGATCCGCTCAATTGAAGCCAGGATGCGCTTCCTGACGTCTTCCTTATAAGTGCGTACGGTCAACTGCAAGTTCACTTCATCGGGAATAATGTTGTAACGAGTGCCGCCGTGGATCGAGCCGACTGTAACCACCGCTGGCTCGAGTGGCGAATTCTCGCGACTCACAATCGTTTGCAACGCCAACACAAACTGCGCCGCCACGACGACCGGATCTTTAGTATTTTCAGGCGCTGAACCGTGACCGCCGATGCCTCTGATTTTGACGTCGATCGAAGTCGCACTCGCCATCGCATAACCGGGCGTGTATCCGACCTTGCCTGTTTCGAGCTTCGGCTCGTCGTGCAGCGCGATCGCGAAATCAGGTTTCGGGAAATTGGCGTAAAGGTTGTCGCGCAACATCGCCGCGGCGCCGTCGCCGGTCTCCTCCGCGGGTTGGGCCAGCATCACGAGCGTGCCGCTCCAGCGACTCTTCAGCTCAGTGAGCATCTTAGCGGTGCCGAGAAAACTGGTCATGTGGATGTCGTGCCCGCACGCGTGCATCACGCTCACGTCCAAACCTGCGTCATTCTTCATCTTTACCTGGCTTGCGTAAGGCACGCCGGTCTTCTCTTCAACCGGCAGCGCGTCGAGCTCAGTTCGCACCAGCACGGTGGGACCTGGGCCATTCTTCATCACTGCTACAACGCCATAACCGGTCCATTGCGCGTTTTGAAACTTGCCGATGCGCTCGGCAACTGTGAATCCGAGTTTGCGCAGCTCGCCGGCGACGAATGCGGCAGTCTTTTCCTCACGATGAGAGAGCTCGGGCGCAGCGTGGAGAGTTTTGTAAGTCGATAACCATGAGGCGAGGTCGCGTTCGATCATCGCGTCTAAGGAAAGCTGTTGCCCATGGACGTTAAGTGTCAGCATAACAACCACCAAGGGAAGGAATAGTCTGCGCATTAATGGCTCCAAAGAATGATTTACTGTTTCGCCAGGAGCTGCTTGAGTTCACTGATTCTGGCGAGATGAAAATCGTCGTGCTCCGCCTGGAAAAATAACATATCGACCAGTCGCATTTGCACGTTCAAACGCGGGTGAAGCGCGGCACGTGCAAAAATCTCCGCGTCAAAGCTTTCGAGTCGCTGGACAATATCATGCCTCACCGCGCGAAACGTTTTCAGAATTGAGTCGATGGGGACGTTGTTGTGGCTCGCGTCGTAAGTCTTGCGGTTCGACATGTCGGCGGCGTGGAGAGTTGCATTGCCGGCGAGATATTCGTCGATTCTTTGCGAGACTATGGCTTCGAGATCGAGGAGATGGCCGGCGTTTTCCTGAATCGACCAGCGGCCGTCTGCCTGGTTCGTCAGAGTTTCCGGCGCGAGGCCGTCGAGCAGCTCTTCGAGGCGCGCGGGTGTGCCCCGCACGCGCTCGATCATCTCAGGGTAAATGCCTGTGGGGAAGTTGAAATCGAAGCGTCGGTCGGTCCATTTGATTCGGTTCATAAGAATAGGTCCTCTCGGACCTATTCTAGCTTGGCTGCGTGAGGCTGAACCAGTTGCCGGAATTGTCTTTGAAGACCGCTTCGATGCCGTAAGGTCTTTCGGCGGGCTCGGAGATGAATTGCACGCCTTTGGCTTTCAACTCTTCGTACGTGCCACGACAGTCGTCGGTATTGAACACGCCCGCGCCCAACACGCCCTTCGCCATGAGCCCGCGTAACTGTTTCGACGCCTCTTCATCCATCAACATGCCCGGCTTCGGCTCTAACAGGATCAGCTCGAAATCGGGTTGATCGTCTGTGCACATGGTCAACCAGCGAAAGTCTTCGCCGACCATCGCATCGGTGTGAACTTTGAAGCCCAGCTTGTCGCGGTAGAACTCGAGTGCTTCGTTCTGATTGTTAACAAAGATCGTGGCGTGAGACATCTTGCGGATCATCGATTGGTTCTCTCCTCCATGAAAGTTGAGCAGAGCATACCGATCCAGGTGAGGAAATGCTTCTTGGAAATTGCTCTTTTGGCGCCGCGGATTAACTCGGATTTTCTGCGGATTCGAGTTTGTGCATGACCAGGAAACAGCCGGGGACCTGGCGTTTAGCCTGCACGCGTTCTCGATAAGTCACAGGAGCCTGGCCGACAGTTTTGTGGAAGAGAGTGCTGAAGGAGCCGAGACTCTGAAAGCCGACTTCGAAACAGACATCAGTCACGCGCAGCTCGTCGTCGCCAAGTAGCTCCTTTGCTTTCTCGATGCGACGCTCGATGAGGTACTGGTGCGGGGTCTTATTGAACGCCTGGCGAAACAAACGCAGGAAGTGATAACGAGAGAAACAAGCCTTCTCCGAGATCTGATCCAGGCTCAGCGGATGGTCGTAGCAGTGATCGATAAAATCACGCGCACGACCAAGCCGCTGAAGTGTTTCGAGATCCGTTTCGACTCTTCTAACCATACGCTTACGGTTTTGGCGGCAAAGGCTTTTGCAACGCCGCTTTGATGAACTCCGTCATCCCTACATCGCTTCCGTCATGCCGGAACTTGTAGTAGTTCGCCATCGCTGCCGTCCACTCTTTACGACTTTGTTCCGTCTTTGGATCCGTACCCGCTGAGGCAATCGCGCGTGCGTAAGCATCGATGATGCGATCAATGATGACGTTGAGTTTCTCGAGTGCTGCCTTGCTCTCCGGCGACTCGGGCTTACCGGCATATTGGGTCTGATATGCCGTCGACAGTGTCTTGTAAGGACCCGATTCGTAGGCAACGGCCAGGAAGTAATATGTCGAGGGCGTCTTCTTGATATCACTATCGTACTGCGCCGCCTTCAACAACGAATCGATCGCCTGGTCAGGACTGGTCTTGAGCGTTAGGAAGCCGACTGCGTAATGGAGATATGCGAGCGTGTCGTCCTTGCCTTTGAATGGCGCCCACTCAGTCGGCTGCTTGCCCGACTCAATCGCCTGAATCGCCTTTCGTGCGTAGTCCAGGGAAACCGTGTTGAAGGACTCGTTCTTACTTGACGCGGCGAGATAGCCGGCGTAGCCCAGGTCGATCTGCGCGCGGAGGTAGTTTGGCTCATCAGCAAGAATCTTCGCGCCGGTGGCATAAGCTTCCGAGAACTTCTTTTCGTTGATCAGGCCCGGAAGATTTCGCTTGCGCTCGTCACGCTCATAGACCGCGATCCACTTCTGAATGTAGTCAACATACTGGTCTTTGTCTTTGCTGTATTTCGCGAGGTAATCGCGCGCGGCCGGGTAAGCGGCAGTTGGATTTGTTTTGGCGTTATCGTAAAACCGCTTATAGATCTCGATCTTGACCGGATCGTCCGTCTCCTGCGCCTGCACCACCGATTGCAAGCCAAAAGTCACTACTGAAAGCGCCAACAATGCGGCCAGCGCCAATCTTCTTCCTACGAACCTCATATGAAACTCTCCTCCGCTGCTATTTCCGGGCCCCGAACTCAGTAGGCTTAGACGCCGTAAAGCCCGCTAAGGGTTTTATCAAGCTAAGGTTATAATCACTTTGCATGACCAGCACAAATGAAAAACGGCCCGACCATATCAAATTCTCAGGTCGCATTCTATTTCTAACCGACGACACGACGCTAATCCGCCAACAGCTCGAAGCCACTGGCGAGGCGGCCCCGGCGCTCGAAGCCGAACTCGCTGCGCGGCTTAGCCGCGGCGACCTCCCGCTGATGAGCAACATCTCCACCGACGAGATAACGCCCGGATGGGTCTGCTTCTACTACGACGAAACGCTCGGGCAGTACGTCTACGTCGGTATGCGCGACAGCGCAGTGAAGAAAGACGAAGTTAAAACCGGCGGCTTCGCGGTGGTTGTTTCAGGACTTTCAAAGGGCTGCGGCTCGTCGCGGGAAACGGCGCCGTATGCCGAGAAGGCGGCGGGCATTCAGCTCGTAATCGCGCAAAGCATCGAGAAGATCTACGGGCAAAACTCTCAAAACATCGGCCTGTTGACCTCGACTGATTTCGGCTTGATCGAACGCATTCGTCGCGGTGAGGAGATCCCGCTTTCGGAGTTCACGAAAGGGATCGATCCGATCTCACAGGAGATCGTTTCACACGGCGGGCTGTTCAACTACAACAAAGCGCGCCTCTCCGGAAAAGTCTCTCCGCCGCCGCTTGAAACCGGTGCGCGACCGATGACGATAGTGGAAAAGATCATCGCGCGGCATGCGTTCGTGACTGCCGGCAAGATCGGTGTCGAGGCGGTTAAACCGGGTGACGCGTTGTTTGCACTAGCGGACGTGCGGTTCTCGCACGAGTACGTCACGCCGATGGCGGAGTCGTTGTTCAAGCAGGCGCTGGGTGCTGATGCGCGCGTAACCGATCCCGAATCGGTGTTTGCGTTTCGAGATCACCTGACATTTCTCGGACGCGTGATGTCGCCGAAACATCGTGAGATGGGTCTGCTCGAAAAGGCTGAGGGACTGGCGACGACGCAACAGAGTTTCACCACGCAGCAAAAAATACGTCTGTACGGCGAGAATCCCGAAGGTGGCTCGGAGGCGATCTGTCACAACGCGGTCGTCGAAGATCTCGCCCTCCCGGGACAGATCGTGATCGGCACGGATTCGCACACGTGCATGGCGGGCGTGCTCGGATGTTTCGCGTTTGGTGTCGGTTCTACTGACATGGCGAACGCGTGGTACACGAAAGACATTCGCATCCGCGTGCCGGAAACAGTGCGTTACGTTCTGAAAGGCAAGAAGCGCGCTGACGTCGCCGCGAAAGACGTGATGCTTTACATACTCGCGAGCGAGTACATGAAGTCGAGCAAAGGAATCGGCAAAGTGCTGGAGTTTGCCGGTGACGACTTGAAGAACTGGTCGCTGGATGAGCGCGCGACGCTGACGAACATGGCGGTCGAGGCGGGCGGCACAACCGGAATCATCGAACCGGATGACGTGACGCTCGAATACATCGTGCGGACGCGCGGGCTCGACGCGGAGGAAGTGCGCAAAGGATTTACCTTTAGTGATCCGGATGCGGAGTACGCGGCTGTTTTCGAAATCGATCTAGACGAGATCGGGCCGATGGTGGCGACGCCGGGCGATCCGCGAAACGGGGTTCCGATCGACGAGCTCGAGGGCGAGGTGCGTATTGACGCTGCTTACGGTGGTTCGTGTACGGGCGGCAAGATGGCGGACATGGACATGTACGCCTCAGTGCTCGAGAACGCGCTGGCGAATGGGAAGCGAGTGGCTGAAGGCGTGCACCTGTACATTCAGTTTGGCTCGCAGAAGATCAAGCAGTATGCACGGCAGCGTGGTTACATCGACATCTTCGAACGTGCGGGCGCCGAGTTGATCGATCCGTCGTGTGGGGCTTGTATCAACGCGGGCCCGGGCGCCTCAGCTTCGGCGGAGACCGTCACGGTAAGCGCTCAAAACCGCAACTTTCCCGGTCGCAGCGGCCCCGGCAAACTCTACCTCGCCTCCCCCTACGTCGTCGCCGCGTCTGCAATCGCCGGAAAGATCGTCGACCCTAAGAAGATTTTTTGATTTTTAGCCGCAGATTTACGCTGATGAACGCCGATTGTTTATCTGCGTTCTTCTGCGTAAATCTGCGGCTCTTTTTCTGAAACTTTTAGCCTTCCCGAACCACTAACCTACCGAGACTTATGAAACCGCTGACGGTCGCCTTCGCGGGAACTCTGATGAACAGTTCAGCAGACCTGGTAACGCGTGTTTGCCAGGGCGACTCTGATGCCTTTCGCCTGATTTTTGAAAGATACTCGCGGCCCGTCATCAGTTTTATTTACGACATGGTCAATGACCGCGCCCTTGCTGAAGAACTCACTCAAGAGACTTTCGTCCGCGCGTACCGCTCGATTCACACAATGCGCGCGGAAACGAAACTCTCCACGTGGCTCTTCGGCATTGCCCGAAACGTCGCGCGCGAGTCGCTGCGGGCCCGCGCCCGCGCGAACAATCACGTCGATCTGGCTGATAAGTCGGTCATGGATCTGAGCGATAACAAACCAGTGCCCGTCGACGGATTGTTGAGCAAGGAATTGAATGCGCTCATCCGCCGTTCTTTGGCCGCGCTCGACGAAGACAAGCGTCTCGTATTCACGCTCAAGGTGCTGCACCAGTGCAGTTACGAAGAGATAGCGGCGATCACTGGGTTCTCGCTGGCAAAGTTGAAGACTGACTTGCACCGCGCCCGCGCGGAGATGAGAAAGAGGATCAG
>JAICQI010000323.1 GCA_025937955.1 Pyrinomonadaceae bacterium | reverse complement strand
GACTTAGCCTGGGGTGGCCACGGAGGGCCACCCCTACAAGCGAACTAAGCGGGTGTTTTGCTCGTAGCCACTCAGTCAAGTATTCTTAGTCGGATTGATCAGTGGAGGTAATAAGTGAAAGGCAACGCCGCGTTCTCCAGCGTCGATGTTCAAACTCAGAAGTACCTGACGCTGCTTGAGCTCTCGAAAGCGATCGCATCTCACCGGGATCTGTCAGAACTTTTCCACGATATTGCTTGCCGTTTGCGCAATCTTTTTCCGTTTCGCGATCTCGCCGTGATGCTGCACGACGGAGAGCAAAACGTGATGCGCGGGTATTACTACGAAGGCTGCGCAGAGGCCGATTGGGCCAGCAAAAAATCCGTCGAAGTATCGATAGACGAATCAATCAACGGTCACGTCTGGCGCGGTCAGGAGCCGCTGATCATTCGCGACCTGGATCAGGACACGCGCTTTCCGACTGCGCAGATCCTGCGCGACAAGAACATCAAGTCGGTCTGCTGCCTGCCGTTGAGCACGGTTCATCAAAAGCTCGGCACGTTGAACCTTTGGAGTGAGGAAGTCGGCGCTTACGACACGTTTGACCTCAAGTTCGCGCAGTTAGTTACTTCGCAAATCGCCGTCGCCGTGGAAGCGCAGTTCTATCGCGAACAGTTAGCGCACGAACGCGATCGCTCGCAGCTTCTTTTGCAGGTCAACAACACGCTCGTCTCGAATTTGAACCTGCGCGAGCTGCTGAAATCGATCTCCGGTTCGTTGGGGGCGGTAATGCCGCACGAAGCTGCGGCGCTGACGCTCTACGACGAGTCGCTCAATCAACTGCGCGTGGCCGCATTCGACTTTCCGGATCACGATGGTCCCTGCGCCGACGGCAAGATCATTCCTTTTGAAGGAAATCCCATCGGCGAGGCGTTTACGACGCGCAAGACGACCCTAATCGATTACGAGCCAACGACCTGTTCCGGGCTCGCATCAGGCTGTGCCTCGCCGCTCATCTTTAGAGGTCGGGTGCTCGGCGTGCTCGCGATCAAGAGCTCGCGTCCACACGCGTTCTCGAAGGACGACGCGGAGCTGTTCGAGCAGGTCGCTAATCAGGTTGCCATCGCGGTCGAGAATGCGCTCGCTTACAACGAGATCGAAACGCTGAAAAACAAGCTCGAGAAAGAGAAGCTCTATCTCGAAGAGGAAATTCGCAGCGAGTACAACTTCGAAGAAATTGTCGGCAGCAGCTCCGTTCTAAAACGAGCACTTCAAAACGTGCAAACAGTTGCGACTACCGGCTCTACAGTTTTGATTTACGGCGAGACTGGCACGGGCAAGGAACTTATTGCACGCGCCATTCACAACTTAAGCGAGCGCCGCGAGCGCACCCTTGTGAAAGTGAATTGCGCCGCGATTCCGACCGGCCTGTTGGAGAGTGAGTTATTCGGACACGAGAAAGGCGCGTTTACCGGCGCTATCGATCGACGTATCGGTCGCTTCGAGCTCGCGCACCAGGGAACGATCTTTCTCGACGAAGTCGAAGACATCCCGCTCGATCTGCAATCAAAACTACTGCGCGTACTTCAGGAACAGGAATTCGAAAGGCTCGGCAGCTCGCGCACCTTGCGCGTGGACGTCAGAGTTGTTGCTGCAACTAACGCGGACCTCGTGCAAATGGTTGAAGAGAAGAAGTTTCGCAGTGACCTTTATTACCGGCTAAACGTTTTCCCGATCAACGTGCCGCCGTTGCGCGAGCGGCCGGAGGATATTCCGCTGCTGGTGCACTTCTTCGCTAACAAGTTTGCGCAACAGATGCGACGGCCGATTGAGAGTGTGCCAAAGGAGACGATGGCCGCGCTCGTGGCGTATCACTGGCCGGGCAACATCCGCGAGCTGCAAAACCTCATCGAGCGTGCAGTGATTCTCTCGCGAGGCTCGACGCTCGAGATACCTCTGGGCGAGCTGAAACAACCCCCGAAGAATACAAATCACGCGAACGGTGGCGCCACACTCGAAAATGTCGAGCGCGATCACATCCTGAAAGTCCTCGGCGACGCGAAGTGGGTGATTGGTGGCCCAACCGGAGCCGCAGCGCGTCTCGGAATAAACCGCACGACGCTCAACCACCGTATGCGCAAACTCGGAATCATCCGGCCACAACCAGTCTAACCACGGATCAACACGGATTTAATACACGGATTTTCGAATAGAATCCGTGTAAGAAATCCGTGTTCATCTGTGGGAAGCTTGGTGATGAATATTGGCTCTTGATAGTGGGACATGAAAGAGATCGAGAATATTGTCCTGAGGGCGGCGGATCCGAATAGTCCATCAGCGGCCAGACGCGAGGCTTTTGGCGAGCTCGTGGTTCGCTTTCAAGACATGGCATTCGGTTGCGCGTTTGCCGTGTTGGGTGACGTCTACCTGGCGCAGGACACGGCGCAGGAAGCATTCGTCGTCGCGTGGCAAAAGCTGGCGCAACTTCGTGAGCCGGCGGCGTTTCCGGGTTGGTTCAAACGAATCGTCCTGACGCAGTGCAACCGGCTGACGCGTTGCAAACGGTTGCAGCTGGTGCCGCTCGAAGACGCTGCGACGATCGATCCGGGACCGCACGCTTCAGCGGAACGACACGACCTGCTCGCGAAAGTGCTGCGAGCCATAAACGCACTACCCGAGAACGAGCGACTCGTGACCACACTCTTTTACGTCAACGGATACACGCAGGCTGATATCGGCGAGTTTCTGGAAGTGCCGGTCACGACAGTGAACAAGCGGCTCTACTCGGCGAGGCAACGACTCAAAGACAGCGTGGTCGAGTTGTTCAAGAGCGATCTCCAACAGCAACGACCATCGCGTGACACTAACTTTTCAAACACTGTGAACACGAAGCTACGTCCATTTCACGATCCGGATTGGCCGACAGTGAGCGCGATCGCGTCGGAGCGCGCTGGCGATGATGCGCCCGGTCATGAGTTGTGGCTGAACCGCCGTCAGAAGTTCGATGAGTCGCGTTATTTCCGCAGGCATTACGTAGTCGAGAACGCGGAGGCGAAACAGATCATCGCGTACGGCGCAGTTGAGCAGACTGTTTACTTACCGCGGTACCGGCTGTTGCTCTTGAGCGATCCGCAGTGGCTCAAGCTCGGTGTCGGCGATCTGTTGCTCGATCGACTCATGGATGATGCGCGCGAGGCGCAGGCGATCGTGGTGTCATGCCGGCAGTATGCGTCTGAGACGGAGCTTGTGAACGTGCTCAAGAGTCGGGGCTTCGCAGAGACTGCGCGCGTGCTGGATTTGCGTCTCAACGTCGCGACCGCGGATGTTTCGCATTTGGAGACGTTGAATCGAGGATTGGAAGACGACGGTATTTCGATTTCGACGTTTGCGGAGGAGCGTGTGCGAGACCCGCGTTGTGTTGAGAAGCTTTACGAGCTCACGACGCTTCTCAGCCAGGACGATCCGGCGCGTGGCCCGTTGGTGCCGCCCGCTTACAACGCGCGCGAGGCGTTGATGTGGATGGAGATGAAATACGTGCTGCCGGATGCTTACTTCATCGCGAAACGTGGAGATGAATACATTGGCGTTTCGGATGTCAGTCTGTTTGAAGCGGTGCCGCGTGGATTGACGCAAGGTTTCACTGGCGTGAAGCGCGAATATCGACGGCGCGGATTGGCTACCACGCTAAAGCTTTCCGGAATTGTCTACGCACAAACGCACGGTTACCAGATCGTTCAAACATTCAACCAGCCGGAACAGGAAGCGATTCGCGCGCTGAACGCGAAGCTCGGGTTCGAGGTTCTGTTCGAGAACCTGACGCTCGAGAAGTGTCTCAGAGATGTGGTTGCAGTCGAGCCACGGATCTACGACGAGTACGCGGGACCATATCGAGATAATGATCGTCCCGACCTGGATATTGTTGTGCGCAATGAAGCAGGCCGGCTGACACTTGAATCGATAGGACAGAAAGTTGAGTTGTTTCCAACGTCGGAAACTCATTACTTCATAAAGCCATTCTATGGAGAAGTTACTTTCCATCGAGATGAGCGAGGTGAAGTTAACTCTCTGGATATTGTGATGCGGGTGCCCAATTCCAATCCAACGGATCCAGTGAACGTAGTAAAGATCCGGTAGGAGCTAACACACTATGCGGCTAACTCTCACGATCGTTCTGGCTGTCGTTGCTGTTTCAACTTCATTCGCGCAGCAACCGGCGCCGCAGACTGCTGAACAGCAATTCAAGAACATCCAGATCTTCAAAGGTCTTCCGGCGACGCAACTCGAGCCCGCCATGGCTTTCATCTCCGGCTCGCTCGGCGTGCAATGCAGTTATTGCCACGTGCCGAATAGTTTTGGTAAAGATGACAAGCCCACGAAGCTGACCGCCCGGCGCATGATTCAGATGGTGTTTGATCTGAACAAGGGCAGCTTCAAAGGTCAGCGCGCGGTCAGTTGTTTCACCTGTCATCGAGGCAAGCCAACTCCGGTTTCAGTTCCTGCCGTGGGCCAGAATCTCTGGGCTCCGAGTCCGACTTCGACACCCGCAGCGCCTTTACCGTCAGTGAAACAGATCCTCGATCGCTACGTGCAAGCTCTCGGCGGAGCGAAAGCGCTGACAAAAGTTACGACCCGGTCAGCAAAAGGCTCTCGCATCGGCGCCGACGGCGTGCTTGTTCCCGAAGTGGTCCATCAAAAAGCACCGGACAAGATCTTAACCGTCACCAGCTACCCAAACGTCGTCTTCAGTAATGGGTTTAACGGCACGGTAGGTTGGGCACACAGTAGCCGCGAAGGCGCGACGCCGTTACCCGAGCAGCTTCTGGTCCAACTCAAGCGCGATGCAGTCTTCTACAAGGAACTCAAAACCGAAGAGCTCTACACGAGTCTCACGGTGCTTGGTCGCGCTTCCGTTCGCGACGCTGACGCTTATGTGATTCAGGCGACGCCCGTTGACGGCCCGGTAGAAAAACTGTTCTTCGACGTTGGTACGGGTTTGCTGGTGCGGCGTTATACGGAGACGGACACGCCTTTAGGTAAGCTACCGCTGCAACTGGATTATGAAAATTATCGAGCGGTCGACGGCATCAAACAGCCATTTCTGATCCACTGGTCCATGCCGGGCAGAATCTGGGGGCGTAAGGTCGACGAGATAAAGCAAAACGTGCCACTCGACGACGCGAAGTTCAACCCGATCACCACGCGACCCTAGCTGCGTTTCCGTGGCCTCTTCGGTCGTCCCTTCCACAAACGCATCGTCAAGATCTCATCAGGTTGGGCGGCCTTGTTAACCAACGGCGTGCCGTCATAACGACAAAACCGCAGATTTGCATCCGCAAACACCAGCCGGCATATGGGACATTCTTTCATGACTCTCGCTCACAAATAAGTCTCTAACTCTTAACGCGAGAAAATCGGTCTATGCAGGGCCACGGATTACACAGATTTAAATTCCGGGATTTATACGTGTAATCCGGGGCCTTCTTCCCATTAGAAGTACCACTATCGAGTGATGTGTGAATTGTCCGAAGTATGAACAATACGCTTCTATAAAGAAAGGTTTAATAAATATGAACGAAGCGCAAAACATCGTCGCAGCTTTTCGACGCTTGAAGCGAGGCGAACGTGCCGCGCTCGCGACAGTTGTTTCTGCCGAAGGTTCGTCTTACAGGCGACCCGGCGCGCGCATGCTGATTACTGAGAGCGGCGAAACCACGGGCTTAGTTAGCGCCGGTTGTTTCGAGCGTGACGTCTGCGAGCGTGCGGCGAAAGTAATGTTGACGGGCGAGCCTGCGTTGGTGGAGTACGACTGCGACGGCGTGGTCCACGTCCTGATTGAGCCTGCCACCAATGAACGCGTGGCTGGTCTGATGCAATTGCTCGCGGAGTGTGCCGAAAGCGACATCTCCGGTGCGATTACCACGGTGTTCCATGTCGCAGGCGACACGGAAACGACGATCGGAACTACGACGCTGCTGTATCCCGACGGCACGATCGACGGCGAGTTCACTATTCCATCGATGTTTGACGACTTGATCGCGGTAGTCACAACCACCAGCTCAACGATCAAGCGTTATGAGACCCAGGATGGCTACGTCGATGTCTTTTTAGAACTGATATCCCGACCACAAAGACACGAAGACACAAGTCAATACTTGAATTAGTGACGTTGTGCCTTCGTGGTTTAAATCTTACTCGGTGTGATTTTTATCGCCGAAACCGTGGCGTCCACCACAGACCGTACACGACGTTGCTTCCTCCGTGTTGTCGATACGATGCTGCACTGGCTGCAAGGTTCGCAGGTACGCGAAGATCGCTTTCAGATCGTCGTCGGTCATGTTGCGGAAGTAACCCCACGGCATGATCGAATTCAACTTCCGCGCGCCCACCTGGCCTGTGCGCAGAGTCGTCACGAAGAGCGCCTCGTCGTAATAAGAAATCCCTGACGCATCAGGCGTGATGTTGGCGCTGGTGACTTCTCCCCAAGGTCCTTTGAACGACATGCCACCAGCAAACGCAAGCTCATTGATGAACTGACCGTTCTTCATCGGCGTGTGACATGACATGCAGTTGCCCAACGTCACCAGATACTTCCCACGCTCAACCGTATTCGACATATCCGGACCAGCAACCCGCGCAGTTAGCGGCTGATGCGGCGGCAAGCTGCCTTTGAGAGGGTCCGGAATCGCCGTTTTCGGAACCTGGTTGTGTACCGGATTGATCGAGCGAATGTAG
>JAICQI010000029.1 GCA_025937955.1 Pyrinomonadaceae bacterium | reverse complement strand
CCTGGCCCCCCCCCATACTTTTTTCAATATTTTGGTTTCCCTGTCCCTTTTTGGGGGGGGCGCCCCCCGGCCCCCGCCCGTGGTTTCCAATGCCTTCTCCTCAAACTAGAACTTGATTGCGCCCGAAATCTGGATCGAGTGACCTTGAAACGTAGACCTGTTTGAGAACTCCTGAAAATATTTAAAGCCGAGGTTGATCCGGCGCGGCAGGCTCACGCTCGAAGCGAAGCCAAGCGAGTTGACTTTGTAACGTGCCGCCTGCTGATCCGGCGTCACGCCCGGACCGCGCCGCGCCGTGGTCTGTCGCTGGTTGTAGCCGGCCAGTCCTACTTGCAGCCAGGGTTTGTCTCCTCCGAAAGGAAGTGCACGCATCAGTGAAAAGTCCAGGTTGAAAGTCTGGCCTGGTTTTATTGCCGTCCGTTCCTGTGTGGTGTGGATCTCATACATCTGAAAAGCGGAGACGATCGTCTTCCGGTCCTTTGTCAGATAGAACGTCTGGCCCGATGAGAAAGCGTGTGTCCAGTAACCCGACCCGACGTTGTTGTTCGCGCCCACCCTGAAGCTTCCGGTCGGAGCCAGGAAACCGTAGACCGCGCGAATGGAAGCCCGCTCTTTGTCCCAGCCAAGAATGAACGGCTGGTAGTAAGAGTCGGCGAAACCGCTGCCTCCACTGACCGGACCAGTGAAGTCGTTAGTGAGAGAATTTTTTGCAACCGGCAAGGTCGCCGTCATCGAAAACTTCGCGCCGCCCAGAATCTTCTTCTTACTCACCCACGCGAGAGTATTCATGTCCATCACCACGGAATTACTTCCCGTGGCCAACACCTGACCGTCAGGTCCTATCGATTTATCGCGCGAGTAGATCAGAAGCTGGTTCGAGTAGCTGAAGCCCGGTTCGGGCGTTACGCCGGAGTTGGTCGCGCTCATGCCGAGCGGGTACACGCCCCTGTTCTGCGCTCGCGCCTGTGCGACGAGAACTAACCCGCAAGCGGCTGCCGACAACGCGGCAGCAAACAACAGGGAACGCAAATCTCCCATACTTCTACGACCGAAGATCGGAGAGCCACTGCAAGGCGCGCATCCCCGGCATGAAACAGTATTCGCCGCCGCGTGTGACCACGAACTGCGGAATACCATGCAGACGCTTTCGTACAGGCCTGCGTGGCACTGTAAAACTGCCCGCTTCATCATTCGATCCGGTGATCGGATCTTTATCTTCGCCGCCTCCGAAGAAGATGCCGTCGTTGATCCATTCAGACTGAACAAACTCGAATTGCCGCCCGAGGTGCGCCCCCACGAAGGCGAACATCAATCCACGATCGGCGCCGTCATCTTCCATGACACCTTCAGGAAGCGGTGGACCATAGGCCGTCCCACGTCTGATCATCCGGTGTATGCGCGCCATACCGGCTATCTGTGCATCGCGCGGGTTGGTGCGCCGGATGTGCGAGCCGCCCGGGGTCTTGAAGCCCATCGGATCGTCTGCCTGAAAGAGAAAATCGTTGTTGCGATGTGGGTCTGCGCCGAGCGCGGGATCGTCGTGCAGCGGACACAGTGCGAGAGGCGCACCGCTACGCCAGCGGCCCATCATCTTCGCCGCCATCAACTCCTCAGCCTCTGGTCCATCCGAGTGAGACTTAAGAAATCGACGAAACTCCGCAACGTGTTGGTGCAGCTTTCGGAAGACTACGTAAGTCCCGTTTCGTCCGAGGATTTCGGGAACAGTTTTTTGAATCCCGCCCATCTCATCCGGGTAGCCGAGTATGAATTCGCCGGCTTTGAGCGGCTCTTCCTTCGGATTACTTCCGGGGATACCGCTCCCTTCGATCGCGGGATGGCTGATGCCGTCTCTGTATCCGAACGGTTCCGTTTCGGTTGGTAACGCGTGACAGTTCTGTCTCCAAATGGCCTCGATTCCCGACATCTCGCGGTACGTCTTCCGGGCACCTTCAAGAACCGACTCAAGACGCGCCTCATCAGGCGAGACAGCGACGATGATCACATGCACATCACCGGTTCCGAGTGGCTTCTCCCAGCCCTCGGGCGCGCTATCACCAGTGTCGCCGAGATCTTTCGCACGTGCCGCCATCCCCTGCCGGAACTCCCAGGAGAAACTATCGAGTGCTTCCTGCGGCACTCCCAAGGCTTTGAAACCCTGGTGCGTCAGCGCCACACTCACCCACGTATCTGCCAATGGGCTGGTCGGGTTAGCCGCGGAGGTCACCACATTAGCGACACGCTGCATCAACTCACGACCCGCTTTAGCCTGGTCGATGCGTAACGCGATATAGGTGGCAACGTAAGGCGCGGGCCGCGGTCGCAGGGCTCCACTCTGTATGTCGTCAATCTCAAGCACGAACGTTCGCCTCTCTCATTTCGCCGTCGCGAGGTTTCGCCAGAAGTTATGCAGGCTCTCGTCTGCACCGAACAGCGTGCTGAAGATGGTCGAGTCTGCGAAAAGCACGTCACCGGCGCGATTTCCTTCCGGCGGCATCCAGAGGAACATGTTGAATTCTGTGTTTCCTGCTTCCGTGAACGGATGCGGCTTGGACATGTCGATCGGCTGCCGCGCCAGCACTCGAACCGCACCGCTGTCGTCAGTAACCGCGTAGTGAGGCAAGTGCATGTGGAAGTTGAAAGTCGTGACGCCTCTGAGCCAGCCTTTTGTATCCAGATCTCGGTCGATTGTAAGCGGCGCGAGCTTTTTCGTCGCAGGGTCGCGCAATGGTCTCAGGCCATGCCGGTTCTCGACTGGTATACCGAGACCTTTCATCAATGATTTCGTGTAGAGACCAAAGCGCTGCTGACGGGGCACAAGGGCGTCACCATGATGCTTGTACTCCATGTTCCGCACGTTCGCATCATCCGAGACGCCAACGTCGTGGTGCGGGCCGAGGATGAGGCACGTCCCTTCGCGATTGAGAAAGCGCCGCACTGACTCAATCTCCTCGGCTGTCGCCTCCTGACCGGTAACGTTGTGGTCCAACCCGAAGACGAGCAACGTGTCCACGTCGCTCAACACGCGATCATCGAGCGGAAGCTTGAAGCCGGCCTGGTCTATCCGCTGGAACACCGGGACCGGTGTACCGGCAATCTCGCCGACGAATTGCTGGAACGGCGCAAAGGCCCAGAAGAATAGTTCGAGTGACCCCGCAATTCCCTGCTGGAACTGTAGCGGGTCTGACCAGCGAGGCTCCTCGTATGCGGGCCATGCCACGCGCCTGACTTCCGTCATCGTCGAGAACCGGTTGTCCAGTTCGGCCGGATTTCGCCCCGCCTCAGCGGGGTAACTCCACGCGATATACATGCTCACGCGCCGCCGGCCTGGCGTGTGCTTCCTCGGCACGTGATTCTGGTTATACGTGCGTGCCACGTTGCTCATGATGTGTCTTCCTCTAGATCGTTCGGCGTAATGTCGTGTCAGGCAGCGGCGTAGATGCTGTGCTCATTGACCTCTCCATTATCACTGCAGCTGATCGAGCATGTTGGTGAAAGCGTTCTTCACTGCCAGGGCCTTCTTGATCTCATCGGCGGAGAAGAATGGGTACTCACCGTACTCCATGAAACTCGGGTGCTGGTGCTCCCGAACGAACTTAATAAAAGCCTCCGGGTTCGTTTTCCAATCTTCGGGGAATCCCTGGAGGTTCTCGAAGACGGTGTTCACGCCGAGGCTGATGAACAGCGCCACGGCATCTTCGGTGTACTTGTCGAAGTCGGTGTCAAAAATTCCCTGGTACATGAAGTAGGTCACGCCGTCGATTGGGAACAGGACCCAGCGCAGGTAATGCAGCTTTAGGGGAGCCAGACAGTTGGGGATAGCAGCGACGGCCTTTTCAATGTTTCGCGCGTACTCATGAAAGACTGGCTCGCGACCCGGAATGATCTTCGCGATGATCGTGAAGCCGTGACAGGCAGGGGACTTCGGAAAGATTGGTCCATACTTGCCTTGCGGCAAACTCGTGACGTCCTCAGGCATCGCCATCGCCTGCGGCTTTATCTCCATACGGATGCTCCTTTTTTACGAAACGCTATTGCGCCCGGTTTTCAGGGAGATCCTACTTGGAGGATGAGGAGGTAAATACTGTCATTATTAACAGGCGGGATTACTAATTGAACAATCTCTTCAGGACGAGGTGAGTCGGCAGGAACAGCACTAGTGGAAACGCGATCATTAACAGCACCGGGTACAGCGGCGCCGGCATCCACTTCTGTGTCCCACCACCTAATCCGTAAACCCAGTTGACGTTGTCTGTGCGCACAAAAAATTTCCCGGTCCGTATTTGTTCCAATAGACAGGGACGAGAATGCAGATAAAGAGCGTGTATGAGATCTTGAGCCAGAGAGGCATGAAATCTAACGCCGGCTTCCAACGATCGCGCGAAGGTGACGCAGTTTGGCGTCGAGATCTTCGGGAGTCAGTGACGCGTACTTGGCCGGCAGCAGGCGACGGCTGGAGCTTTCAAAGACTGCCAGTAGCTCCATGTACTCCAGCAACTCCACATCCCGGCTCGGGAAATAATCTATTGCCGCCTGCTTGAAATGCTTCTCCAGCACAGGCGCGTCGCCGCCACTCTCCCGCGCCGCATCTTCATTCGCCAACAACAAAACCGCTTCGATATCGGCGTTGCTGTAACCAATCAGCTTGCTCGAGAAGCTGTCGCGGATCGACACCAGATCGACGTCAGTCTTGATCTTGTTCTTACGCAAGAGCGCTTTCGCAACTAACTCGACTTCTTCCGCCGTCTGCACGTAAAGAAACGGAATCTTCCGATCGAGACGTCCGGCACGTTTGAGATCCACGTCAAGCTTGTCCGGGCGATTGGTCATCACCAGAAATAGTATCCGCCCGCGATTCGACGTGTCAGACATGAACTCCTTGATCCGTGCAATCACGCGCGACGACGTGCCACCATCACCTTCACCATCCGTGTTACCAAAAGCACGATCGCCCTCATCGATGATCACGACAACCTGCCCAATGGCACGGATCACGTTCAGGATCTTTTCGAGGTTGCCTTCAGTGGCGCCCACCCACTTCGAACGAAAGTTCTTCAGCTTAATCGTCGTCAGGCCACACTCTTTCGCAAACGCTTCCGCGACAAACGTCTTGCCTGTGCCCATCGGACCCGTGAAGAGTATGCCCATCGGCACGCGGCTGGTGCGCCCTTCACGAATACTCTCTGCGATCACGAGCAGGTCTTTCTTCACCTCTTCCATGCCACCGACAACTTCAAATCCGTGCGCCGGCTCGACAAACTCCACCAATCCGAAACACTCGCGCTCCAGTATCTCGCGTTTCCTCTTCGCGATGAGCCGATCGGTCTCTTTCCGCGCGCGTTCGATCGGGCTCGGAAGCGATGCGTCAGGCGCAGGTATGGCAGCCGTAGGCGCAACCAGTTCCTTTACTTCTTCGCGACTCAAGTTACTCGTGAGCGCAGCGAGCTTGTGAGCACGCCCCGCGGCATCAGCGCCGCCGCCGAGTAAACCTGCAATAAAAGATTCGCGATCCGCCAATTCTTCTTCAGCAGCCGGTTGCGGCGTCAGGATCGACGCGATCTGGATCGACTTCAAACCGGCCGTGACTCCCGCATAACGCTCGGCATCTTTCTCCGTCAAACGACTATCCGCCAACTGTGCTGCTTCCCTGCGCGTCTCGTAGTCAGGCATCGGCACTTCGACAACTGCGACTTTCGGATTCGAGATCAATTTCGGCGCCAGCTCAGTCAGGTTCTCGGAGATGAGCAACACGACATTGTCACCGCGTTCAATCTCCGGCAACGCCGACCAGCGGTGCAGCGTAACGATCGCCGCGCGATCCGCCTCACCCTGGAAATTCGGATCGCCCGCGGGCGCTATCGCCTCCGCATATTCCATGATGACCGCGGTCTTGGTGGTACCAATCAACAACCGTTCAAGCGCCGCGAACACGCGATCTTTTTCAGTAGAGAGCAACAGATCTTCCAGCCCCGTCACGCCGTCCGCGCGCTTCGTGAAACGCGCGGCTGTAGCGACGTTATAAACCGCGATCGTTTCCTTCGAATCTTTTAACAGCACATCCGTGAGGAATTCGGTGAGCGCCATCATCTTCCTGTTGCACAACACGACGTCGTAAACGTTCCCGTGCAAGACAAACATCGACGCCTCGCCGCGCAAGTAACGTCGTCGCAGATCTTCAGCCCACGCAGGAAGCACTCGCGCTTCGCTCATACGTTAAATTCCTTTAAGCCCATCGGATTTAGTAGTCGCTCAGTGTCGGCAGCGGTCTGTTTGATCGATTCCACTCCGTCGAGCAGCTCGTCGAGCTGGCCCGTCAACTCCTGCGGCGACTGCATCGTGACGATCTGATCGGAGATCAACTGAAAAGAGTTCTCGATCAGATCGAGCTGGCCGCGCGCCACCGTCAGGTAGTGATGAATCTCCTTCATCTTGTCGAAACGTTTGTTGATGACGGCGAGGTTCTTCTGGGCGATCTCAGTTTCAGAGTCACAGTGCTCATCTTTGCGAGCGATGTTTTCCCAGCGCCGCCGATCTTTCTCCAGCTCACTCAGATCGATCGAATCGAGGTAAGCATCGTAGCGGCTGCACGTATTGGCCATTTCGATGAACGCTTCTACCAGTCGATTGGTCTTCTGCAATTCAGTGCGCAAGAGCTCGCCGGTGAATGACGGATTTTGCGCTGCCAGCGAGTGGATCTCCTGCTGGCGCGCGAGCAGCTCAATGACGCGTTCGCGATCGGCTTCATCGAGGTTCTTCAAACGTTCAGCGCGCTCGGCCTCCAGCCGTGCCTGTTCTTCCTTGTCGAAACCCGGATCCCAGAGCCATTCCTGAAGCTTCTTCGATCCCGGCGCGTTCACGACCCAGAGTATTTCGAGGCCGACCGTGATGATCGCGAGCAAAGGATTGAGCGTGAGGACGGAAGCAGCGAGGCCCCCGGCCAGCAACGAAAGATTGTAAGGATTAGCAAAAGCCGCCTTGAGATACGAACGCTTCTCGTGAACTTTCTGCCGGACGAATGCCTGCGTCGCGGCCAACGTATCATCGCGCAAAGGCGTTACGTTGACCGGCACGCCGTCTTTCCGCATGGCCGGCTGCTTTAGTGGCTTAGTGTCTTTCTGGTTCAAGACTTACTCGGGGCGTAGATAAGATCCAGCAACTGCTTCTCTACCGCACGAAACTCCGGTGCTGATTTTAGCGCAATGTCGCGCACGGGGAAGGCCGGGACGTCGACCTGATGCAGGATGCGGGCCGGACGCTGCGACAACACGTAGATCGTATCGCCGAGATAAACGGCTTCGGAAACGTCGTGCGTCACAAACAGTATCGTGTTGTTTTCCGCGCGTGAGATTTCGAGCAGCAGGCTCTGCATTCCCCAACGCGTCTGCGGATCGAGCGCGCCGAACGGCTCATCCATCAACACCACGCGCGGATTGTTCACCAGTGTCCGCGCAATCGCCACGCGCTGCTTCATGCCGCCGGAAAGATCTTTTGGATAACGATCGGCAAAATCGGCCAGTCCCACTGACTTCAGGATCTGATCCGAAATCTTGCGCCGTTCTGACTTTTTCACACCCTGAAGCTTGAGACCGTATTCGACGTTCTCGCGCACCGTCAGCCAACCAAAAGACGTGTACGCCTGAAACACCATGCCGCGATCGCGCCCGACGTCCGTCACCAACTTCCCATCAACTAAAACCTCGCCTTCCGTCGGTGGTAAGAGTCCGGCAACTGCTTTCAGGATCGTCGACTTGCCGCAACCCGATGGTCCAAGAAAAACGACGATCTCACCCGAATCGGGTTTGTCTAAAACGTCAAACGAAACGTCGCGCACTGCTTCGGTGCGATTACCTTTGCGATCGATGTAAGTGACGCTCAAGTGAGACACGCGCAACTTCGGCGGCGCGCCACTCTGATCCGGGTGATAAGTAACGTCGCCCTTCGGTACGCCGACGTCGACGGCGATGGTGCCAGGCTCGCCTGATTGTGGAAGTGTTGGTGGAGTCTCTGTTTCGGCCATGTTTAATTTCAGGATGCTTCGCGCCAACGGAAGAGCAGGCTGGAAATGAGACGAATGAGAAAGTCAGTCAACAGGCCGATGCCGCCGATAACGAGCAGTCCGGCAAACGACCAGGACGCCTTTTGATGCGTGCGGGCGAGTTCGACCATGTAACCGAGACCGCGTTCGGGGTTCACGGCTTCAGCGAGAATCACGTAGGTCCACGCGATCGCGTTCATCACGCGGAAGCTGTCGAAGATCTCAGGCAAAGCAGCGGGCACGAGAACAGTCCTTATTACCTGAAACTTCGACGCTCCGAGTGTCAACGCTGTTTGAACCAACTCTTCCGGCACCAGGCGAATCGACGAGACTACGACCGGAAGCAGGTAAACAAACACGCCGAGAAACAGAAACGCGATCTTCTGTTTCTCGTAAATGCCGAACCAGAGAATCAACAGCGGAATGAACGCCGAGATCGGCATGTAACGCAACGGCGCCATGATCGGCTCGAAGAACCGGTTGATCGGATCAAACGCACCCATCAGAACGCCCAGCGGCAGTGCGATAGCGGAAGCCAGCAGAAAGGCAATCGCGATCCGACGTGTGGAAACGAGGATCGCGGTCACCAAATCGTGGTGGAGGAAAAGTTGCAGTGTGCCGCGCACAACTTCGGTTGGCTTCGGCAGAAAATCCGGCTGCACGAAGCCACCATAAGTCAACACACACCAGGCGCCGAGCACGAGCGCCGGCGCCACAAAACCAAGTATGAACGCCGTCTGCCTGGGCAGCGGCGAACGAATCGCGAAGAGTGTGCTTTTCCGTTGCGCCATCTATGAAGTCGCCAGGATCACTTTGATATCCGTGCGACGGTTTTGTTGCCGCCCGGCTTCGGTGGTGTTCTCGGCGATCGGGTTCGCTGAACCGCGTCCGATCGTCTGAAAGCGCGTGGGCGGAATGTTCGGGAAGTTCTTGACGATATAGTTCTTCACGGACTGCGCGCGACGTTCAGAAAGCGTCAGGTTACCCGCCGCCGATCCGGTGCTGTCAGTGTTTCCCTCGATGCGCAGGACGGTGCTGCCGAACGAAGTCATCGTCTCGCCAAGCTTGTCGAGTAACAGGTACGAACCTGGCATGATCTCGTCAGAGCCGGGCGTGAACTGAATCTGGATCTGTTGATGCAGGATCGGGACGTCTCTTTCAGACGGCGCCTTCGCTACGACCGGAGCCTCTTCGACTTTCTGTCCCGGATAGTAAGAAGCCACTGCCTGCAGGAAGCGCGTGTCAGCCCAACCTTTCGCATCAACCGTTTTGTCGACCAACCCTTTCTTGCGCCAGATGACGAAGGCAGTGTCGAACAGTGTTTCGTAGTGAGCTTTGGGACCAGTCAGTCCGTAGAACTGCGCGTTGTCCGCGTACGGCGTGAGCTTCAGGCCCGACAACATTCCGGAAACTGTCTCGGTGTCGAGTTTGAGCGCACGGGCGACAACTTCGTACGAGCCGTTGGGATTGTTCTTGATCATCTCGATGCCGTCGAGCCAACCGCGCACGAAGTCGCGAACTGTTTCCGGCGCTTGATCGATCACGTCCTGACGGGCACAAAGCGTGTCGGCGATGATGTTGGTAGCCGCCTGCGTCGAAACAAGCACATGCGCTTCCGAGCCACGCGCGGTCACGGCACTCGAGAGATCAGGTTCCCAGGTAACCGCAGCGTCAACCTGCTTGGCTTTGAAAGCAGCGGCAGCAGCAGGCGCGTCCTGCGTGAAGATAATATTCTTCTCAACATCGGCGCGTTCCTGCGGCGTGAGTCCTGATTGCGATAACAGGTAAAGCAGCAGGAAGTGTGACGGTGTGAACTGAGTACATGCGATCTTGTGACCTTTGAGATCTTCGACTGACTTGATCGTCGAGAGCGCAACGATGCCGTCGCCGCCGCGCGACCAATCCTGCATGATGATCGACTTGGCTTTTTGATTTTGCGAGGCGAGTATCGACGCTTCACGGGCCCAGTTGTCCACCGTGTTCCACATGATGTCGACTTCGCCACTGCGAAACGCGGCAAGCTTTGCTGCCGGATCTTCAAGCAGCACAAACTTCACGTCGATGCCGTACTTCTGTTTGTACTGCGAGCCGCCATTCGGGTCCATGCCGTTGTTGAAAACGATTCCCGGCGCGTGACCGGCCCACGTGTTGATGCCGACGATGAGCGGGCGGTTGAGTCGTCCGGTGCCGACGGAAGCGGTACCGACTCCGGTTGAGCCTACGTTGCGTCCCGGATCGCCGGGCGCATTGTTCAACTTGTCGAAGTCGCCTTTGGAATCTTCGCCGGAAGCTTTCTCGCCACCGGCCCAGTTTTTAATGGCATCACCTTTGTAATGCCAGGTGGCAAAACCGATAACAACCAATACAACTACCGCTATGAAAGCCTTTGCCAGGGGAGTTAGTCTCATTTGTCACCTCTTCGTAGGGGCGGCCCTCCGTGGCCCCCCAGTCTGCGCCACTTCAACGCTGGGGCGGCCACGGAGTGCCGCCCCTACAGTTGCACCGTTAGCGTTTCAATACCGCTACATCGTCTTATTCGTCTGCGCTTGCTGTGCGGCTTTTTTAGCTTTCAGCTCGGCGAGTTGTTGTTTGGCCTGTACGTCGCCGGTCTGAGTGCGGAGCGCAGCCAGCCGTGAGTCAAGCGAGGATTCTGAAAGCTCCTTACCCAGGTTCGCTTCGGCAATGGTGGTCTTGATGTGCTGGCGCACGTTATCGAGCGCTTTGACTTCCGCATCCACGGACAAGCCATCGAGTTGTTCCTGCACTTTGATACGTGCCTGCGCCGACTGCATCTTCGCGAGCATCGAATCACGCTCGCCTTGCAGTTTCCGGATTTCCGACTGCACGCCTATCAGAGAGCTCTTCGCGGAGTCGGCGTCAGCGCGTGCTTGTTCCATCTCCGCCTTGAGCTCGGTCACGTCTGCGTTGAGTTGGTTCTTCTTCTGGATGAGGATCAGCGCGAGATCGTCCTGGTTGGTGGAAACAGCGGTATCGAGCTCAGCTTCTGTCTGGGCCAACTCTGCAGTCGCTCGCTTGTAACGCTCGTCAATGTCTTCGCGCCGGCGAATGATGCCGGCGGTGGCGGTCTTCAGTTTCGAATATTTCGCCACCATGGAGTTGATCGCGTTCTCGTAAGCAATTTCCGGATGTTCCTTCTCGATGTCTGAAATCCAGAGTGAGAGAAATCCTTTCCAGAGGTTAGCCAACCGTTTCCACATACGTGCACATTCCTTTCTCTAGCTAATAGCTATTGGGCCGGCCTTTGCGCGGCCTGGTCTGAAGGATCGTGGAGTTTCGGCGACGCCTTAACCACTTGCGCAACCGTGTCCTGTCCGAAAAATTCCAGCACTTGCTGAACCTCGAGCTTCTTATCGTTGCACACCTTGATCAGCGACTGTTGCTCGCTAACACTCTGCTGCATCACAGAACGAATGTTTTGGATCTCTTGTTCGTATTGCTTGATGCGGGCTTCAGATTCCTGGATCAACTTTTCGTTGTCGGCGGCGCCGTTGCGGATGTAGCCGTCAAGCGCCTGGATCTCCTCGACGGTCGCTTCGATGATCTTCTCGATAGGCACGCCGAACGCTTTGAGTGACGCCTCGACGATCTGCTTTTTCACGGCTGCATCCGTGCCAGCCGGGAGGCTTTTCAGCAGGTCGGTAGTCCTGGCGACGCGTTGCTGCTCCTCTTGATCGACGCCGGCTGCTCCAAAGACTGCCGCAAAGTCGACTTGCCCGCCACTGGGCGGTGGCGGCGCTGTCTGGAAAACTGACTGGGTCGGTGAAGGCGTCGTGTAGTTATCAGGCGCCGTGGGCAACGGTTGATCCGGGATTTCCTCAAAGTCCGTTGCGGCCGGTGCTTCGGGCTCGTCGCGCTCGATAAACCAGCCGGCAACGGTCGATGCCCATCCCTTTTTGTCGCTCATAGCGGCGTCCTCCGGTTCCCCCGAAGTCCAAAACCGCGAAAGCTTATCAAATCCGCGAAATCTTGTAATCCTCTTTAGGCCCCACAGATTAAACCATTGCAAAATTTGCCGGTTGACCTTAATCTATGCGCACACCGTAAACCTCTCTCCGAGTTTTTTCATCTTTAATCCGTACGTCCCCGACTGCTTATGACATGCTTCGTGCCAAGTACAACTTGAACGGTCACCTGTCTCTGAAGGGAGCAACGAAAATGAGAGTATTCTGCCCCGAACACAAAAGAGGATTTTTCGCTCCTCGACAAAGCCCTATCAAGTGTGAGACCCGCGGTCACCTGCTCGGTGAGATCGATTTGGAAGGGCAGGCGGTCACCCCGGTCGAGCTAGGGTGGCAGTATTGCTGCAATTGCGAGCACTTCTGCCCGGTCGATTTCGACCAGTACGGCCTGCAGCGCTGCCCGGTTTGCACCCGCAAAAGCTCCCTCGTTTACTTGTGCGATCGCTGCTACGTCATCAGTTTTGAGTCAAATACGCCGCTCCAGACCAAAAATTTCACGCTGACCGCCGATGGCGCGCCGCAGCCGTCCTGTCCGGGATGCTTGAGACCGGCTTCCACCGACTTGCACGAGCACACATGCGATGATGTGAACGCTACTTTTGTCACAGGCTTGAGCGCGTGCCCGATTTGCGAGGAACGCCTCGATATCGCGCCGGCATTTCCATCAACCGTGGCCAGCTACCTGAAGCGAACCAGAGCCGCCAACAAGATCAACGTCACGTTTGACTATGAAACAGGCGCGTTCGTTCCGGTTGAGGATGGCGAGTTCGTCGTCGTCACAAATCCCGATCAGGCGATCGTGCTGCCGCGGGCGTCGAAGTTTGCAACGAAGCGCGACTTTTACGAGTTTTATCAGGATTACTATCACTGCCCGAATCCGGACGCCGGCGAGGTGCAGATCGTTCAACCGGCGTTTGTGACTCATGAGGGAGCGGGATGGGCACTCACCGGCACGGGCCTGCTCGAAATCATCAAGGAACAGCCGAAGCCGAAACCTGTTGTTCCGCCAGCGGTACAACCACCGCCGCGACCTGTCGCTGCTAAACGCGAAGAACCAGTTGCGACAACCCCGACTCCGCCGCCACCGGCTCCGGCGCAGCCGGGTGCCCGGGCCTGCGTTGATTGCGGCTCAATGATCGAAGCCAAATACGCATTCTGCTGGAAGTGCGGGCATTCGATGGACGAGGAACACAAACAATCCGTCTCCAATGGACGTAAGCCGCCGACGATGTTCATGTCACAGGCAATCGATCTCGACGACGAACTCACCGTGCAACACGAACCACGGCCACTCAGCTCAACGATGCTTCCGTGGTCTACTTCGAGAACGCCGGAAACACCGGGCCGCGGATCGGTTCTTAAATTGATCGGGATCGGGTTCGTCGCTTTGACCTTGCTGTCACTGGGTCTATTCGGATTGTTGCGTTCGGAAACGCAGACAGCTTCAGCCAGTGTTGCTGCACCGCCTGCGACTCAACCGAGCCAGCCACAACCGACAGTCGCCATCACTACCGAAGTCTCCCGCAACGCGCCTGCTGAGACGACGACAACGCAGCAAGCCGCTCCGGTCACTC
Organism: Pyrinomonadaceae bacterium; assembly: GCA_025937955.1. Lineage (GTDB taxonomy): Bacteria > Acidobacteriota > Blastocatellia > Pyrinomonadales > Pyrinomonadaceae > PSRF01. The sequence goes on along the minus strand of JAICQI010000029.1, from coordinate 3,492 downwards.
CCGAAGACGAGTTGCAGAAGCTTCGTGAAAAACGAATGTCCGCCAAACCTGCGGAGCGCTCGAAGATCTTTCAGGCGTTGGCTAAAGTCGAACGTCAGTATCCGCGCGATTATCGTTTCCCATATGAGCGCGCGAAGTTAGCGGCGAGAGGTTCGCAGGCGAGCTCGCGAACAGAAGCATTCAAGGCGCTCAACGTCGCTGCGGAGAAAGCGATCAGCACCGGCAAGGCGAACGAGATGTTGAATGGTTTGGAAACTGACAAGGCGGGAGACTTCAGCAAGCTCGCGCAGGGCCGGTACGAGTGGAGCCGCCTCGTGGCAGCGCTCAAGAGAAAAGATCCAAGCCTGCTAGGCGAATAAAACTTAGGCGCAGATGGACGCGGATGAACGCAGATCAGATCTGCGTCATCCGCGTTAATCTGTGGCTCATTCTCAAGCCTTGTCGCGGTCGACTAGTTTTGAGAAGCGGCTCTGCTTGCCGTCCTTGGTCTCCTCCTGATACAGGAACGCCAGGTTGTTTTCCTCAAAAGCCTTAAAGAACTCGTCCCAACTAATCTCTTCCAATTTCTGCTCGCCGGAGAAACCCGGATAATCAATTCGCAGCAGCTCCGTGCCCTTGACCTGGGCCGGATGCCCGCCTCTCTCTTCCACCCACTCACGAATCTCGTCGTGATCTGTTGTAACTTTTGCTTCGGATGTTCCAGTTGCCATAATTCCCCCCTTCTATTTACTCCTGAAGATCTCAAACACCGAACTCTTGTCGATCGAAACGACAAATAGATTTCCGTTTGGCCCGCTCACGATATCGGTAACCGTTCCGAAGTTCCGGCCTACCAGCAGCGACTCGCTTTCTGTTATGTCAAACTTGCACAGGTTGTCGGCGACACGATCTTCCAGCCGTGGATCGTCAACACCGATCTTGCGTCTGTTACCGGTCAGGTTGAAGTGAAAGAGATGTCCACCCTCGAGAAACGGTCGGGCGCCGCCCATGAAAAGATCGCCTTCATACTGTGGTCCCAGTCCACGGCCTCTCACAAAACCGATTCCGCCCGGTGCAACCTCAAACTTCCAGGTGAATTCAGGCGCGCTGTAATGAGAACCCGGCAGCATGAATAGTCGCGACAGAGCCTCACCCGCCGAGTCGGCTATCAGCACAGGCGACCAGCGCAGCTGCTGTAAACCGAAGTATGGAGTCCCGAGACACGGGTCGTTTTCCGGGCTCGTCTCGATCGCTTTGTATTGATCGATGCGCTCCGGCGGACCCATGATCTGTACCCAACCGGAGTTGAAGCCAGCCTCGACGCGATTCAGCTCAGACATGCTGTCGTCGCCATTCTCTTGTTCCCAAAGGTCGCCTGAGATCGGATCGAAGTCCATGCCAAAACCGTTGCGCAAACCATAAGCGTAAATCTTTTGAATGTTTCTTCCGACTTCTTGATTGCTCATAGCAGCGCCCGCGGCGAAGAACGGATTGTCCGTGGGTGTAGTGCCGTCGGGGTTCAAACGCAGAATGACACCAGTCAGGTGAGCATCGTCCGGTTCGGGACCACCAAACTGATCGTCCGGTTGCGGTGGTCCGGGACAGTTGGCGGTTGGACCACAGGGAAGATTCTGAAGCTGACCGCGCCTGCCGTTGTCACCAAACTGAATGTAGAGCTTGCCGTCGGGCCCAAACCGCATCGGGCCGCCGTCGTGATTGCCGCGCGGTGGTTGTTCTTCGTCACCCTGATTCGGCGGAACCGGCGCGCCATCGTTTTGAAATGCGCGCAGCATGATCAGATTGTGATCGAAAGTTAAAGACGAGCCATTCCAGACAAAGCGATCGACGCGGTTGCCCAGTAGAGGCACTTGCAGGATCTCGTCTGTGTCCGCGGCGAACATATTCGAATCGAGACAACGTGTCTCGTCGGGAAAGAATTCGTTTGCGGGTAAGGCCGTGCTGCGACAGGTCCAAAAGAGGTAGACGCCGGGATTCGACGGGAAGTTTGGGTGCAGAGCGATGCCTAACAGCCCGCGCTCCGACGCGAAGTTAACTCCCAGATCCAGCACCGTGCTTTGCACAGCACCATTCACAACTCGCTGCACCTTGCCAGTGTTCTTCTCGAGCACAAGAAAATCGTTGGCGCCCAGAAAAGCCATGCTTATCGGGGTTATCAGATTGGTGACCGCCGTGCGTACGGCCAGGTTCGGCACAGTCATTTCGGGCGCGACTGATTGGGCCTCTACGTTGTTGTGTTTGTTGAAAGTTATGACGGAGACGGCGAGTAGACCTACGAGCAGTAGAAACAAAACCTTCCTCATGTTCCCTCCTGGATACACTTGGCTAACCCACATTTTGGGAAGACGCTGCGATGGAATCGTTATTTTTTCGGATCTCTGTTCCTTCTTTGTGTCAAAATTTTTGTGCCTTTTGTGCTTCTTTGTGGCATCTTTGCTGCTATGAAATTTGGCCCACTATTCGCACTCGCTTTAAGCGTGTATCTCGTATCCATTGCTCGCGCACAGCAAGTCGTACGCATCACCGAACCGGGCGCTACCAACCCGGCCGAAGTCTCGATCGCCATCAATCCGAAGAATCCGGACAACATGATCGCGGCTTCACTTCAAACAGGACGTCCGCCGAAACCACGCGCCGGGAGTTATAACTACGTCACGTTTGACGGTGGCAAAACGTGGAAGACCGTGCCCACACCCAATCCAACAAACCTGGTGCAGGGCGACGACATTGTCGTCTTCAGCAACGATGGCATCGCATATCACGTTCACTTGTCTTTTGAAGGCATTCGCCAGGCCCGGCCCGTGCGCGCGGAGAACGGAATGATTGTGAACGTTTCAAAAGACGGCGGTAATACCTGGAGCGACGGCACTGCCGCCATCAATCACCTCAACACCGTGATTCCATTCGAAGACAAGCCCGGCATGGTGGTCGATACTGCACCCGCGTCGCGCTCGAAAGGCAATGTCTATCTCGCATGGACCAGGTTTGACGTTTACGGCAGCTCGAATCCGGAACATCGTTCACAGATCTATTTCACGCGCTCGACCGATCAGGGACAGACTTTTACGATGCCGTTTCGAATCTCGGACACTGGTGGCGACTGTCTCGATAGCGACAACACCGTCGAAGGCGCGGTGCCGGCGGTGGGACCGAACGGTGAAGTGTATCTGGTGTGGGCCGGACCGCTCGGTCTGGTGTTCGACAAATCGATTGATGGTGGTTTGACGTTTGGGAAAGACAAAGTGATCAGCGAGATGCCCGGTGGTTGGGACATTCCGATCGAGGGTCTTAGCAGAGCGAATGGCATGCCTGTGACCGGAGTGGATCTGAGCAATGGACCAAACAAGGGAACGCTCTACGTCAACTGGATCGACGCGAGAAATGGTGACCCGGATGTGTTCGTGATGTCGTCGCGGAATGGTGGTGAAACGTGGACTGCTCCGGTGCGTGTGAACGACGATCCGGTAAAGAATGGAAAGGAGCAGTTCTTTACGT
>JAICQI010000927.1 GCA_025937955.1 Pyrinomonadaceae bacterium | reverse complement strand
TGATCGAACCAGCGTTGTTGCTGTGGTGGTTATAACCAGTGAGCAACGCAACGCGCGTCGGCGAACACAATGCCGTCGTATGAAAGCGGTTGTACTTCACCCCGTTCGCGGCGATCTTTTCCAGGTTCGGCATATTGATTGGCCCGCCAAACGCGCTCGACGCGCCAAAGCCGATATCGTCGATCAACACGACGACCACGTTCGGAGCACCTTCAGGTGCCTTGACCTGCCAGCGTTTAGGCGGCTGGGCATTGCGAGCGTCCAATTCCTTGTAAGTCTGTCGCTTTGGCTCGGCGATCGGGAGAATAGTGCGGTCCAACCCGTCGGCCGACGTGGCAACCGTATTCGACGTTGCGTTCTCTTGACTACAACCGAAGCTCAGCGCAGCGATCGCGATCAGCACCAAGGCTGCGAACTGGGTGCCATGTCTTTTCAACATTTCATGTCTCCCTTAACGCGTTGCTTCTATTCGTGTGACGACCTTAATGATTCTCACTTTTGGTTTCTGCTCTCGACTAATGACAAAAGAAGTAGCTACTTCGATGAACGCACGCAGCGAAATCCAAGATGGTTCGTTCCAGTGCCAGGCTCGCCTTTACCGCGACCGCCAGGCATGTAGCGCGCACAATATTCGTCGGTGCAAAGAAACGACCCACCTCTATGAACGCGCTTTGCCACGCGCGGCTCCGACGGATCGAAGCTATCAGCCGGTCCTTGTGGATTCCGCGCAACCTGATGAGTTGCCGCAAGAGTTTTGTAGTAATCGGCCCTGTACCAATCGGCGGTCCACTCCCAAACGTTGCCGGCCATGTCAAATAGTCCAAAACCGTTGGGAGCGAAGCTGCCGACCGGTGCGCTGCCGATAAAACCATCTTCGCCGGTGTTCTTGTCCGGGAAATGTCCCTGAAAAGAGTTTGCCTGAAACTTGCCGCTTGGTTTGAATTCATCTCCCCATGCGAACCGCTTGCGATCCAAACCGCCCCGCGCCGCGAATTCGAACTCGGCTTCTGTCGGGAGACGTTTTCCGGTCCACTGCGCATAAGCTGACGCATCTTCAAAAGCGATATGGACCACCGGGTGTTTTTCCTTACCCTTGAGATTGCTTTCAGGGCCGTCCGGATGACGCCAGTTAGCCCCCGGAACATAACGCCACCAGGCGAAATGATCGTCGAGAGGTACTTTCTGGTTCGGAGGGGTGAACACAACCGACCCGGCCACGAGATTCTCGGGGGGCGCGCCGGGAAAATCTTTTGCATCAGGCGTGCGCTCGGCAACAGTTACGTAACCAGTCGCTTTGACAAAGCGTGCGAACTCTTCGTTCGTGACTTCCGTCTGGTCCATCCAGAAACCATCGATCGCTACTCGATGAAACGGACGAGCATCGCGCATTTCCGCATCTTCGCTGCCCATCGAGAACGCACCTCCAGGAATCCACACCATCCCTTCAGGAGCAGGCGCTGGGGCATTGACGGTGTCAATCACAGGAGGTTCGATCACTCCAAGTGAGTCACCTTCGCCGATCGAATCGCCTGTATGAGCGGCGTGATTGCGAGGGGAGGCTTTACCTGAATCACAAACAAACTTGGCTTCAACTGCATTAGTTGCTTTCGGGCGAGAACTATTGATGGCATAAAGTAAGCCAACTACCGCCAGGCAGAGGACGGCCGCAACTGTCTTTCTGCTCTTGCGTGCGGTCTTCATCATTAGTGAGGAGGAAATCTACTGATGGAAGTGCTGATTCGTAACTGTCATTTATTACAGGCGTTGTGTGGCCAATTTATGGACAGAATCTACAGCACAGCGCAGATACTGGCTGATAGCGAATGTGAAGAAACCGCAAACCCCAATAAACTCGTGGTGGCTGCAACTTGTGAAATGGCAAAAACTTAGCTTTTTGCCGATCCTGTGATTTGGGACCGAGAGGTCGGAGGTTCGAATCCTCTCGCCCCGACCAATTAGATCAATAATAACGGGCCGGCCTACCGGGCCGACCCATCTCTTGATTTGTTCTGCGTTTCCCGTATGTCTATGAAGTTAATGCTTTTCCTCGTGAGCGCGTTCCTAGCCCTTAATGCGAACGCACAAGAACCTTGCTCGCCTGACCGTCTACCTGACGCT
>JAICQI010000403.1 GCA_025937955.1 Pyrinomonadaceae bacterium | reverse complement strand
GCGAGGCAGATACGACTTCAGGGAACTGTAACTGTGCAGGTGCTCATTGATGAAACGGGACGCGTGGTTTCGGCGAAGGGCAGTGGTCATCCACTTCTCGTTGGCGAAGCGCAGAAAGCTGCTATGCAAGCACGCTTCTCGCCGACAGTGATTAGCGAAACGCCGGTGAAGGTCTCGGGAGTGATCACTTACAACTTCGTGATGCAGTAGACATGGAATCCCTCCCACGCTAAAGAGGTACGAGACCTGTGCAGTCTCGTACCTCTCCCGCCACCAAGATTGGAAAGTAGCCACAAAAAGGCACATAAGTCACAAAAAGAAGAAAGACTTTGCCGGTAAATCCTTCTTCTCTTTTTGGTGACTTATGTGCCTTTTAGTGGCTAATGCTTCCTTGTGGCTTAGATTGATCGGGACCAGCGGTTGATTTCGTCCATCGCGGCTTCGTAGATCTGTTCGGGTGACGGACCGAATTTCTTCGGGGCTTTGAAAGAATGGTCGCCGCCCTCGATGGCGTAGATCTTCGCGGCGGGTCGAAGATTTTTGATGTAGGGTTGAATCTCTTCGGGCGTGCCGAGCGCGTCGCGAGTGCCCTGGACAAACAGCATCGGTTTGCCGATGTGTTCCAGGTGTTCAACTCTCAGCCGCGCGGGATTGCCTGGCGGGTGAAGTGGATAACCAAGAAACACGAGCCCGGCGACGTCATCCGCAAACAGTTCCTTCTCCTCACCGGCCATCACTTGTGACGCAATGCGGCCACCCATCGACTTCCCGCCGACCACCAGTCGATTCTTCTTCTTGTGTTTTAGTGTGGCCTCGATAACAGCGCGATAGCACGCCTCGAGCTTGCCTTTCTGATCCGGAACAGAACGTCCCTGTTCCATGTAGATGAAGTTAAATGTCATCACGTCGAGACCGCGCGCGGCCAGGCCTTTCGCAAACATCCGCATGAAACCACTGGTCTGGCTTGCGCCTGCTCCGTGGCCCAATACGACAGTCAGTCCGGCGCGGTCTTTTTTCGCAGCGGGATAGAGAAGCGCAGTGACCGCTTCTTTATCGTTGACCTGAACGGTCAGTTGCTCTGCTTCTTCTGGCATCGTCGGAATAATTAAGCTTCCTTCGCGAGCATTCTCAGCGCATCCTGCAATTCACTCTTGAACCGGTTAGCCACACCTTGTTGCACGCTCGGCGAACTCTTCGAGAAGTAAGCGAGATTACCGTCTGGTTTTCTTCTGCCGCGCTCCGCATAAATCGCGCGGATCAGTAGTTCGTCATAGTTGGCATCGGAGGCTTTGCACGACAGAGAGCTGCAAGCGCGACCTACGATCGGCGTCCCGGGGCCGTGTTGAACCGCAGTGGACCAAACCACATCCTGCAATGCGCGGGTCCTGGTATTTACATCGAGGCCGTTGTCGCTGCGTATCTTCGCAACCAGCAGGTCGTAGTGTGTTTTCTTGATGTAGCCGTGCTGCGCATTCTGGAATTCGTCCGGCTGCTCCGCGGCGATGCGTTTCCAAACAGCGGTGAACGGCGCTGTGCCGGCAACCAGGTTTGCAAAATCCTTAAGCCAGGGAAATCCCGGCTGAGTGACAAACCTGGTTGGGACGCCCATCTTGGACGCCATCTGATACGAGCCGTAGGAAACACCGCCGTAGTCTCCCGCGCCGGTCGACACCGTGCCACATCCTCGCCCGCCAGTTTCGTATTTTGCCGAGAGCGCTCCCAACGCATCCGCTAAAGCTTGGCCGAGCGCGCCGGCAGCGGACGGGGGCGGAGCGGGCTTAACGCTGGAAGGGAGGGGTTGTGTGTTTTCAGTCGAGCCGGCGGGAACACCCGTTGCACCTTCTGGCAGATTTATTGGGTCGCCTACATTGATTCTATTCGGATCTTTGATCTGGGGATTAGCCTGGAGTAACTGGGGTAACGTTAGTCCATTGCGGGTTGCGATTTTTGAGAGCGTATCGCCAGGCTTCACGTTATAAGTCATTTTGAGGGGATCTCCTTTGTAGTTCGCCGAATTTTTGCTCTGAAGCTGCTGCGTGAAGGACTTGATAATATTAGAGGCTCTGAGACGGCGTCAACGTCTTCCACAGATTCCACGATCAATTCGTGTAATCTGCGGATATATAAACTCTCGGTACACGCTCGGAAATACCACAGGTAACTTCGTACGAGAGCGTTCCCACAATTCTCGCCAAATCTTCGGCGACGATCTTCAGTTCTGCGTTCTGGCGATCCCAACCCAGTAGGGTTACCTGGTCGTCAACCTCGACACCGGAAACGTTAGTGACATCGATGAGAGTCAAATCCATCGATATTCGTCCGACAACCGGAGCATACATGCCACGCACGATGACGTGAGCGCGATTCGAAAGACCGCGCATGTAACCGTCGTGATATCCAACCGGCAACGTCGCAATTAAACTCCGGCGCGAAGCTTCGAAAGTACAGCCGTATCCGATCGTCTCGCCCGGTGGTACCCACTTCAGCAAACTGATCCGCGTGTGCAGCGACATCACCGGCAGCAATTCAGGCTTGGTAGTCGTGAGAGGAAGAACGTCGCGCCACAAACCATACAACACACCACCGGGCCTCACCATGTTGCCCCAGGCCTCGCGATGCCCATAGACGCCGGCTGAGTTCGCCAAATGTAGATGCGTAGGCCGGTAACCGTGATCGCGAAACACGACTACAGCGTCTTCAAAACGTTGAATCTGATCGCGTGTTAAAGGCTGGCACGAAGCATCGTCAGCGGCTGCAAGGTGACTCATGATGCCGTCGATGCGCACGTTACGAAAGCGCTCGAGTGCGGCGACAAACTCGCTTAGTCCGTCGAAGCGAATTCCCAGCCGGCCCATGCCCGTATCGACTTTGACGTGAACGTCAGCGACGACGCCGGCATTCAACGCAGCCTGATTTAACGCTTCAAACATGTCGAGACGATAGACGACGGGCGTTAACTGGTGCTGAATGCAAGCGGCGGCCTGGCCGGGCCAAAAACCTCCGAGACAAAGCACCGGCTGCGTAATTCCCGCCGAGCGCAGTTCGATTGCCTCTTCCGGAAGTGCGACGCCGAACCAATCGGCGCCTTCGCTCACCAGCCGTCGCGCACAGGCAACGGCGCCATGGCCGTAAGCATTCGCCTTCACCACAGCCATCACGCGCGCCACCGGACCGACGCGCTGCTTGACCCGTTTGAAGTTTGCGGCAAGGTGATTGAGATCGATCTCAGCCCAGGTCGGACGCCGCGCGAGAATGTTTTCTTGATCGTTAAAAGAAGACATGACAGTAGTTTACAGCGTAATGTGCTACACTGTCCTCAACCTCGATTAAAAGGAGAATCGATCCTCATTTATGACTAACGAAGAATTCGACAGAAGATTCGAAAGACATGTAGAGTGGTCCCTGCAGCAACAGGCCAGGTTTGATGCAAGCATGGAAGAACTTAAGGCAGGCTTGGCGGAGACCAGAAAAATCGTGGACCGAACCGCAGAGACTGTATCCAGCCTCACAGCCGTTACTTTTGAAGGGTTCAAGGTCTTATCGGATGCGCAAAGAGTCACGGAGGAACAACTCCAAAAGCTCATGGCCAAATTCGATCGGCACATCAGCGAAGACCATAATGGCCTGCAGAATTAACTAACTTTTTCAACGAAACCTTTACTGCTCCGCCCCCTCGACAGAAAAGGATTTTATGAAATTCTTTTTAACGCTTTTGCTCGCCGCTCTGTGCACGTTCCAAGGTACCGCGGTGCAGGCGAAGCCTGTCCCACCGCAAACGAGAGACAACTGGCGTAGCGTTCGCACGAACAACCTCTTCGTCGTCGGCAACGCCGATGCAGAGAAGCTACGTCAAGTCGCCGCCTGGCTCGAATTCTTTCACAGCGCCTTCGCTCGTCTCGTCTCGCGCAACGTGCTCGAATCATCTGTGCCCACCACCGTGATCATCTTTCGAGACGACGCTTCGTTCATGCCCTTCAAACCGCTTTACCAGGGTCGCCCAGTCGACCTCGTCGGGTTCTTTCAACCCGGCGACGACGTCAACTACATCGCCCTCTCGCTCGATCCTGATAATCGCGATCCATTCAGTACTGCTTTTCACGAGTATGTCCACCTGCACCTCCGAGACAACGTTCCGGGAGTGCCTTTGTGGCTGAACGAAGGTCTGGCGGAGTTCTACGGCTCGATGAAGTTCTCAGGCAATGACGCTTTACTTGGCGCACCCCTTCCTCACTACATCCGCTTGTTACGCGAAAACCAGCTCCTGCCTCTGTCCACTCTTTTCTCGATCGGCACCAACTCGCCACACTACAACGAGCAGGACAAAAGCGGAATCTTTTACGGGCAGTCGTGGGCGCTGGTCCACTACCTGATGCTTGGCGAAAACGGCCGGCAGGAGCGGTTCAAAAGATTCCTGCAACAGGTGAGCAAAGGTGAAAATGCGGCGAAGGCGATCGAAGACTCGTTCGGCGTGAGCCTCGCAACGCTGGAACAGGATTTAAAAGCTTACGTGCGTCGTGGAGACTTCGCGGCCCAGCGCATCGCTGTTGACAACCCACAAACCTACGCTTCGTACACCGCCATGCAACGCAGCTCACTTTCAGAAGGCGAAGCGAATCATTATCTGGGCGATCTGCTGCTGCACACCGGTCGCGACAAAGACGCCGAGCAGTATTTCAAACAAGCCATCGCGCTCGATCCCGGATTCATTCCTCCTTACGCGTCGCTTGGTTCGATGTACGTACATCAGCGCCGCTACACGGAAGCGAAGAAGTATTTACAGAAGGCGACGACTTCGCCGCAGAACTATTTGATTCACTACTACCACGCCTTAGTGCTCAGCCGCGAAGGAGTAGCTCCGGACGGGCGGATCAACGAATACTCGAAAGAAAACGCTGCCGCGATCCGCGAGCAGCTTTTGCGTGCTATCAAGCTCGCGCCCAACTACGCGCCCGCGCACTATTTACTCGCGCTTGTTAACGTCGTCACTGACGACCGACTCGACGAAGCGCTCGAGATGGCCCAAAAGGCACGCCAGCTCGCGCCGTCCAAGTCAAGCTATTCATTGTTGCTGGCGGAGATCTACCTGAGGCGTTCAGATACAAGCACGGCGCGTCAGATTCTCGAGCCACTCACGCGCGACTCAGATCAGTCAATACGAAGTGAAGCCAAAGACTTGCTCGAGTCTTTGAATGAAACTAATCCAGGTGCAAACAGAAGATCGACCGTCAGTAGCGACAGGATCGCTGAGCCGAGCCCAACTGGAAGCGTTCGCGTGCTTGGCGGTGATTCGAGTGGAGTAGCGATCAGAGATGGTCGCACAATCGAGAGCTCAGGTTCTTTACCGGCTGTCGACGAAGTCCTCACGAAGTATAGAGAAGCAATAGGCGGCGCGAAGGCTGTCGATGCAGTAAAGAGCCGTGTCGTAAAAGGATCTGTGGACGTGGTCGGCGTCAGTAGAGGCGGAAGCTTCGAGACTTACACCGAAGCTCCGAACAAGAATGCGACAATGGTTCAGGCGTATCCGTTGGGGAACGTTAAAGGAGTCTTTAGTTTCTTCAGCCCACTCAAATTGAAGAATAATTACGCGAAAGTGTCGTTGGCGGGCATGAGCAAGATCGGCTACCGCGAAGTGTACGTTCTCGACTTGCAACCGGCTACTGGAATAGTCGAAAGGCTATATCTGGACGCGCAAACGTACCTGCCCGTGCGCAGCAATACGGTGATGAAGATAGGCACGATGTCGGATGCGGTTGAGATGTATTTCGACGATTGGAAGGAAGTTGACGGTGTCAAATACCCCTTCTTTGTCAGCCAAAAGTTTCCCCGGCTAACGCTGTCCTACACCGTCAAGGAGATCCG